>NZ_MLYN01000018.1:0-96798 GCF_001866675.1 Streptomyces sp. MUSC 14 | reverse complement strand
CGGAAAAAAGAGAATTGCTCCGCAATTCTCACGGAATCCACTCCGTGAATTCCATAAAAAGCGCGGCTAGTGGGATGGGGCTGTCCCGGGTCAGGAAATCTCGAAACTGCGTCAGAATGCCTGCCACCAAGCTCACTGAAACAGCATCACCATACCACCCGGGTAAAAGGCGGTGGTCCCCTTTCCCAACTGGGAAAGGGGACCACCTATTTCCTGTTACGTGCTGAGCAATGTGCGGCCGACCGAGCGGAGCAGGGCGTCATAGCCCCGCCACAGGCAGCGCGGAGGGAATGCCACGAACACTGCCGACAGGCTACCCCAGCAGCCAGACCGGGAATCACAGAACAGGCGTAGGGCGAGACGGCATGTGAGAGGGCCTGAGGACCAGGCGGACGGGTCCAGCCCTCCCCCACCTTCCACGGGCCGACAGGCCCCGCACAGCCCCACACCCGGCCAGCGCGGCGGCCCCGCCGACGCGCAACAGACTCCAGGCGGCCCCACCCCGAGGCCGCCACCGCCACCCGCCCCGCCCCATTCCTCACCTCCCTTCAAAAAGCGCGGGTCAAGTGGCAGCAGAGGGGATGTCAGACCCCCGGACCACGCACAAGACGCCCCCTGATCAGGGGCGTTCAGAGAGCCGGCCCATGGACCCCCGCAACCTCTACCGCAACCTCTAGCGCAACACCCTGGCGCAACCTCTATCGCAACTTCTAGCGCAACACGGGGCGCAACAGTGGGCCGTGGGGTAGTTGCCCCAGGGCAGATCTGCTGTATTATGGAACATGTCAGGAAGGTGGCTCCCTCCCCGACACCGCCGAACGTTCGTCAACAGAAAGGCGTACGCGTGGAAATCGTCATCGTTAACGGCAAGGTGACGCCGGAGACTGCGAAGATCAACACTCCTCAGGCTGAGAAGGCTCGTGGGATCGCGAATTTCCTCCCTCGGCCGGAGCTGCTCCGAGACGCAGTGATCGTGCACGACCAGGACGAGAAGACCACGTCGATTCGCTTCGACACCGCAGCCGGTCCGGTCCGGGTTCTTCTGCCGGTCGCCCAGGGCTTCGAGTTCCACATCATCCACGAAAGCGACACCGGGCCCCGCATTCTCGGAACCTTCCGGGGCGCATCCCTTCCGGTGCGATCCGTCGCATTCCGCATCAGTGAATTCCTGCGGACGCGCGGACTGAAGTAAGCGGCAGTTTCGGGGGCCCGGTCCACCGGGCCCCCGAGCAAAGCCCAGCACCCACACCGATCGGAGGGACAGTCACTGTGAGCATGACGAGCATTGAGCCCGCCCACCGCGCCGCTCCGGCGAACGAGAGCGAGCGAGAGCAGATGGAGGCCGCTTTCCGGGCCGCCCTGGAACGACTCCCCCAGAACACCGGTTTCCCGCACGCCGTGCGCGAGCTGGCCCGGCCCCTGTTCGAGGTGGGATGGATTTCGGGCGTGCGGACCGGACACACCGGGCCCGCGCTGGCCGACGTGCCGTTGCCACCCCACACGTTCAACTCAGCCCTGTCCAAGCTGTGCGCTGTCATGGACGCGGAGGCCGGCCCCAGTGTCGGACAGCTGGTCAGCTACCACGGATCGCAGGAGCGCGCCCATGGGCGGTACTGGGTCACGCGGATTGAGCGCGAACTCGACCGCCGAGGGCGGGAGTCTGTGTACTACCGCCTCAGTGACTACCGGGACGGGGTGTTCGTCACCGCGCTGAGCGGGGTGCACGCGTGGAGCGTCACGGCACTGCCCCAGCACTGGCAGCGGGACACCCCGTGAGCAACTGTCACGTGTGCGACAACGGACGCATGCTGTGTGTCCGGGATCGAAAGCCTCTGTCCGTCGACGAACTCTCGCGCGTGCCTGACTGCGGCATTCTGACCGAGAGCGAGGTATGGGCGCTGCATGAGGCCTACGAGAAGCCCGAGGTGTTCGACGGGGATTGGTAGGCCCCGGAGGGTGGGGCGCGCCGGAGTTTTAATCGGTTGCCCCACTCTCAGAATTAGGTATTATGGAACCAGTTCGGAAGGGTTGGCCCCCTACCGGACCCGCCGAAGAGTTCGTCACCAGAAGGGAAGCCCCAAGTGGCTCACGAGATCGAGCAGTTCACCGACGGCACCGCCGCTTTCGCGTCCGCCAACACGAGCGCGTGGCACAAGCTGGGCACCGTCACCGACGGCGCGATGACCGCCGAGGAGGCCATGCGCATCGCGTCTCTGTCCGGGTGGAACGTGCGTCTTCTGCCCCTGACCGCGACCGAGATCACGACCGACGGAACCACGCCGCTGGAGGTGCCGCAGCACTTTGCGACCGCGCGCACGCACCCGAAGACCGGCCGCACGCAGACGCTCGGGGTGGTCGGCAGCGACTACCACCCCGTGCAGAACGAGGAGCACGCCGAGTTCCTCAACCTGCTGGCCGACGAGTCCGGCGCGCACTTCGAGACCGCCGGATCGCTCAAGGACGGCCGTCAGGTGTTCCTGACCATGAAGATGCCGCAGACCTTCACGATCGGCGGAAGTGACGACGTCGATCTGTACATCGCGGCGTTCAACAGCCACGACGGAGGCAGCGCGTTCCGCATCGTGGTGACGCCGGTCCGGGTGGTGTGCGCGAACACTATGCGCGCGGCCATCCACGGGGCCCGTTCCTCGTTCGTGGTGCGGCACACCGCCGGGGCCAAGGCCCGCATCGCGCAGGCCCGTTCCGCCCTCGGTCTGACGTTCCGGTACGCCGAGGAGTTCGAGCAGGCCGCCCAGCGCATGATCGATGCCGAGATGACGCTCAGCGAGCTGAAGTCGGTGGTGGACGAGCTGTGGCCGGTCAAGGACAGCGACCACGCCCGCGCCAAGACGAACCAGCGCCAGCGGTGGGGGGCGATTTCGAATCTGTTCGCGCACGCCGACACCCAGGCCGGTATCCGAGGCACACGGTGGGCCGGGTACAACGCGCTCACCGAGTACGCCAACCACGTCGCCCCGACCCGGGGCAGGACCGACGCCGAGAAGGCGGACGCCCGCGCCGAGCGGGTGATCAGCGGAGCGGCGAACGACCTCATGGAGAAGGCCTTCGCCCTCACCACCGTCTGACCCCCTGAACGCCGGGCGGGCACCAACTTCCCCCACGGGTGCCCGCCCGGCCCCCACCGGCCAGCACGTGGCCGAACCCGGCGCACAGGCGCCCAGGCGATCCCCGCCGGCCCCAGGCCGCGTCACGACAGCACGTCGCAGCTGCGAAGCAGCCCGCGCGCGAAGGGCACGCCGCCCGCCCCGCGCTAAGTGACGGGCGGACACCCGCCGACTACGCCGCCCACCGCCCTGCGGAAGGCTTTTCATGCGCATCCCGAAGTGGAAGATCAAAGGTGTCACCGACGACTTCACCGAGTGCGGCTGTTGCGGCCGCCGAGGACTCAAGCGCACCGTCGCGCTGATGCCGCTGGACGCCGACGAGAACGAGGACGGCACCGCCGAAGACGTCGCGTACTACGGCACGTCGTGCGCCGCGACCGCGCTGGGCTGGACCCAGAGCAAGGTGACCGACACCGCGCGCGCAGCCCAGGCGAAGCGGGAGCAACGCGACGCGTACGCGCGCATGATGATCAGCCTCTACGCCCCGGTGGAGTTCGCCCCCGTCCGCGAGAAGGCCCGGCTGTTCTACGGCCGCAACCGCAGCTTGCGGGACACGGGCGTGAAGGCGACTGAGGAAGTCGCGAAGCTGCTGGCCAACGCCCGCGCAACGCTGGCCGACACGACGACCGGCCCGGCCCGTCCGTCGCGGATCGAGGACTTCCGCCGCTACCTCGTGATCTTCAGCAGCGATCAGCAGATTCACCGTGTGCTGCACGTGCCGGACGACGAGGGCAAGCGCCAGGAGCAGGCCACCGCCGCCGCACGCCGCGCCAAGGAGATCCGGGGCAGCGTCCTGGTCGTGGCCGCCCTGGACGGCGAGGCCGCGCGCGACGTCGCGTACTCCCACCGTCTCGCCCCCGAGTGGATCGAGAAGGCCTGGCAGGACGCCCATGTCTGAGACCGCCCCCGCGCCCCTCTTGTTCATCGGTAGCCACGTCACCTACCACGGCAGCATCGCTGAGATGCACGACCGCCCCTTGTATCTCCTGCCGTGCATGTGGTTCGGACACTGCGACGCATGCTGGGAGCAGGACGACGCGTTCGGCGAGCGCCATCCGCAGGAGCGGGATCACTTCATGGTGGTCGACCTGGCCACGGACCGCCGTCTGCACCATGCCCACCGGGCGCACCTGACGCCGATCCCGCACGAGTGGCCCGAAGACGCCGTTGAGGTCAGCATCAACGGCTACCGGTACGCCGCCGCCTACACCACGGCAGGCGGGAGCGGCCGGGCCCGGACGGTGCACTTCTACACCGCCGAGGACTTCATGGGGCGCACGTGGTGCCACTTCCGGGAGCCCGCGCCCGACATCCGCCACCTGGACGAGCAGGGCCGCCGCCGTCCCGTCATCTGACCGAGTCCCGCGCGCCACCGCGCGCGGGACCCCGCCCGCCGCGCGCAGCCGGCCTCCCACCCCGTCGCCCCGCTGGAGTCACCGTGACCAACCCGCACCCCGACCAGAGCGCCCGCGCAGACCGCCGCACCCTGCCCTACCCCGGAGACGAAGCGATCACCGCCGCCCGCCACCGCGCGCACCAGGCATTCGCCCAGCTCTTCACCGCCCTCGGTGCCGGACGTCACCGCCTCACCTACGCCGCATTGGACGTCGACGGCCGGTACGCCCTGGCCAGCGCCACCGTCGACGTCACGACCGCCCCCGCCTGGCACCTGGACGCCGACCCGGACGAGTTCGCCGCCATCGAGGCCGCCGTGACGGCCGCCTTGGAGGGCAGCTGCACCGTCCTGGCCACCCTGATCGTGCAGACCGACCAGGAACCGAGCCCCACCGTCTGCGGATGGCGCATCGAGCGCGGATGGCTGCACGGCATGAACCCCGTCACCGTGTACGCCGCCGTACGGCCGTGCGCGAACAGCTCGACGCCCATTGCCAGCGTGTACCCCGCGCCGTCCCTGCCGGACCCGTCCGTCACGGGCTGAAGTCACCGGCCCAGCCCCGGGGCCGGGCCACACCCCCTGCCAACTCCCCGTTCCCGTAAGCCCGTGAGGAGACGCTTCGTGATCACCTTTGCCACCCCGTCCGCGCCGTCCCGTCCGAGGCGGACCCCGCCGGAGCCGTGCACTACAGCCTCACCGGTGCCGCCAGCGGAACCGTCCACGTGACCGCGACCAGCAGCCCCGCCCAGTGGGACCAATTCGACGCCGTCCGGGCCACACTCGGATCCGCCAGCGCACGGGAACGGCCCGCCGAGCCGCTGGTACGCATCCGCGGACGCGCCTACCAGGGCACCACGGTCAGGGTGCTGGCCTACTCCGCCGACGTGCCCTGGGGGTGGCACGACCCGATGTCCCTGGTCGACACCGACGACCGCCCCGCGCCCGAGCAGGCCAGCCGGACGCTCACCGCCATCCTGCGCGCGTGCGCCGGCGACTACGCCGCGCGCAGCGACTTCCCCAGCCTCCAGCACGCGGCCCGTCGCCACGACACCCCGCAGCTTCTGACGTGGCTCGACGCGATGATCTCGCACGCGGAACGGACGCAGGCCCGCTGGCTGGAGGAGGCCGAGGCCCACCGGGTCCAGGCCGCCCAAAGTCTCGCCGCCTGGTGGACGCTGGCCCGCTGGCTCGCCAACCGCCCGCACCCCGTCCTCGCGCTGCTGCTGGCACCGGGCCGCGAGAGCCTGGCCCACCGCGCCGCATACCTGCCGAAGTGGGCCGAGATCAGCAGGCACGCAGCCGACGAGGAGGGCCGCCGACTGACGCTCTTCCGGTCGGAGTACGAGGCACTGGCACGGCCCACCGCCGCGCCGGAGAGCGCAGAGCGCGCGTACTTCGTGGTCGGTCAGTGGACGGGTGGGGGCGACGTCGACATCTGGCACGTGGAGGAGGCCCCCGCCGATCCGGGCGAACGCGCCGACGTCCACGAGCAGCACCAGGAGGACGCCGAGGAGACCTTCGGCAGCGTCAACGTCGTGTACGCCGCCAGCCCGCAGGCCGCAGCCGACCAGGCCCGCAGGCTGGCACGCGAGACCAGCGAACGCCTCCACCGCGAGCGCACCCGCTCGTAGAAGACACCGAGACCGGACGAGTGGGGCAACCCCAAGGAAAAGCAGTTGCCTCATCCTTTGATTTCAGTATTATGGAACATGTCGCGACGCCGTTCGAAGGAGGCACCACGTTGGCATCGTTCGATCACGCCACCCCGGAACGCTGCGCCCAGCTCGGCCGCGCCCTCACCGTCGCCGGCCTCACCTGGAGCGACAACGGCCGCCAGGACGATCCCCAGTACCTGGACTACACCGTCACCGACCCGCACGGCCGCACGTGGCGGATCAGCCCCGCCACCAACTTCCAGATCGCCCCGTCCAGCCCAGGGCGGATCTGGGAGGCCAGCTGTTCAGAGCTGATGACGACCACCCCGATCCTGTCCGCCCGCCAGGTGGCAGAGCGCATCAAGGACGCCCCGGCATGAGCAGCCCACCGCCGCCGTTTCGGCCCGAGGACTTCGAAGAACCGTGCGAGACCTGTCTCGCACCGCCCGGGCAGCTCTGCCTCGCCTGGTGCGACACCGGCTACACCGCCGACGACGCCCGCCACGACGCCGAACGCCGCGCCCAGGACTCGTCATCCGCAGACGCCCACCGCCGATGGTGACCGTGACGTGACCTTTGGTCGGGGCTCATGGTCGCCCCTGCGAGGTGTTCTTGAGCGTTTCGCCCTCCCCCCACCCCGCCACGGAAAGACCCGCCGAAAGGAAATGCAGTGACGCGACCCATCTGGACGTGCCGGGACTGCGACACCAACAACGCGCGCACAGCGGACCGATGCACTGTCTGTGACCACCCACGCCCCGTATCGCGCGTGCGCGGAGCCCGCCTCTCTCGCGTAATTCGAAGCCGCGATCTGTCCTGAGCCCTGCCGTCCCGTCCGAAGGAGACCCCCATGGAACTGTCTGACCCCGCCGGCATTGAGCCCCTCGCGCACGGGATCGCCGAGCAGCTCGGCGCCCATCACTCCACGCTAGACGGCGAATCCGACCGTGCCCGGATCGTCTTCGCAGACGGCCGTGTCTGGGAACTCGTCCCCAACCGCCCCCGGACCCGGATCACCGTCACCGCGGTTCTGCCGGAGCAGGCCGCCGTGCACGGTATCGAGGTCAAACCGATCACGGTCACCGCGCAGCCCCGCCCGCGGCCCAGCGAGACCCAGACCAAGGCCACCGCCCGGCACACGGCCGACCACATCCGGCGGCGGCTGCTGCCCGCGCACACCGCCGCCCTGGCCGAGCTGAGCAAGCTCACCGCCCCGCAGCCGGCCACGCTCCAGCGCGCCGACGCCGCCCTGGCCCGGTTCCTCGACCGCCCCCAGGGCGGAGTGGCGATGTCCGAGCAGCCGGTGCGCCGCCCGCTGGGGCTGAGTGCCAGGTGTGCCGTCGCCTGGTGGCACACGCTCGACGGGCCCTCCCGCGCCGTGGCACCGTTCATGGCCGACGCCCTGCGCCGGGCCGGACTGGCGACAACGGAGCCGCACGGCAGCGGCTACGTGTTCTTCGCCGAGCCCCCGGCCAAGGAGAGCGGCACGCGGTTCCGGATCGCCCCTGCTGCCCGGGGCCAAGGGTGGGACCTGGTCGACGAGTTCACCGGCGCCTGCCTGCGCACGTACGACGACCAGGAGTGGGCCCAGGGGATCGCCGAGAACAAGAACAGAGTGGCGGACGCCGCCCAGCGCGCCGCTGTTGCGTCCCTGGACCTGCCCGGACTGTCGGAAGACCTGGTCTAAGAGGAGCAATGGCGAGCCGTGGCCGTGGAGTTGGCCACCGCCGGGCACATGCCCTATGGCCTGAGCGACGTCGACTACACGCAGACCCCGGGATTCCACATCTACCCCAGCGTGGAGCCGGGCACGGCCAAGGTGGCGCGGCTGCTGGAGCCCTGGGGGCGATCCGGCCCGGAGCCCGCTTCGAGGCCCCCGAACGCGAAGTCGAGCGCTACGACAGGGACATGGAGGCCTACGCACGGCTCCTGGACAGCCCGGGGCGAACGGCGGCCGTCAGGCTGGACGGCATCCAGGTCGCGTTCAGCGAACCGCCGACCAGGATCTGACCTGCATGGTTCAGAGTGGGGCAGCGCCGTGAAAATCGGTTGCCCCACACCCCAGATTCAGTATTATGGAACTCGTTAGAGCGGCATGAGCGAGGAGACTCCCAATGGACCTGCACGACGCGGCCGCACTGCTCACCACCCGCGCCCAGAGCGCCTACACGCTCCAGCGCGAGGCCGGCGCCGCCCTCACTCTGGGGACCCAGGGTCAGCCCCGGCGGCTGGCTCGGCTCGCCCACCGGGCAGAACGCGCCGTAGAACTGGCTGTGTTGTGGGACGGGGTCCTGCTGGAGGCCCACGGCACCGACCAGCGCGACCTTTTCCCGCTCGCCGACCCCGCGCGCCTGGTCGGCGCCGCCCGCACGTTGCGGGCCCTCACCCACGGCGGCATCACCCGCGCGTACGACCTCGCCTGCTACGACCCCACCTGTCCGGAGTTCCGCGCCTCCATCCCCGAGAGCCCGGCGCAGCACTGGGCGGCACGGCTCTTCCTCCTGCACACCAACCTGGTCGACCACTTGCCCGGCGCGCCGACCGCCACCGCCGTCCTCGCCGAGCTGCACACCCGCCTCACCGACGCACCGGCCGGAGCCGCAGCCGTCCTGGACGTGGTCACCGCCCTGCGCGAGCGCCTCGACGACGGGCCCGCGGCCGCCCGCGACATCCCCTGCCGCGCGGGCGAGATCCTCATCCGCGCTCTGGGACTGGCCGCCTTCCACGGAAGCAGCCTCACCAGCAGCGGAGGCAGCCGCACCGCCGTTGTCGTCCCCCTGGTCGATGACTGGACGATCCGCATCGACGACGAGGGCTCCGCCGACCACCCGGAGGAGGACCACGGCAGCGGCCGGGGCAGCGCGGGATGGACCGCCCGTCTGCGCGACCCGGACGGTGACGCGACCGATGTACTCCGCCGCCCCTCCTCCGACACAGCACGCGAGTGTCTCGCCGACAGCGCAGCCTGCGTCCGTCAGCTGACGCAGTGGCGTGCCGCGAGCCAGGCCAAGGGCCCTGTCCAGGGCTGACCCCGCCGTCCGCCACGCAGGAGACCACCCACCGGCCCCGCTCACGAGAGGACTTCCGCCGTGCCCCAGTCAGCCGCCCCGCTGGAGACAGCAGACCTGTCGGCGCTCGCCGACCGTCAGCAGACGTGGTTCGCCACCCGGCGCGGTCCGGTGGCCGTGCGCAGGTACGCCCGCTGCTCAGACTTCGCACGGGCCGCCGTGCGCTCCGGCAGCGGCCGGGACCGCGCCGCGCTGCTGACGCTGTACCCCGAGGCGTACCCGCTCGCGCCGGCCTGGCTGGCCGCCGTCGCCGAGGCCGCACCGGAGACGGCCGACCACCGTCGCCCGTCCGCCTCCATGGTCTCGGTACGGCTGCTCGCGCGGATGACGCCGGATCATCGCAACGGCATCCCCCGGCAGTCCGACGGGTCTGTCGGCTGGAGCGTGCCCGGTGCGTCCGCACGGATCTGGCCGGACGGCCGGATCGAGCTGCGCAGCACCACCGGGGCGGAGCTTGCCGGTCTACTGGAGGGCTCCGAGTGGGATCACTTCCGGGTGGCCGCCGTGGCGGACGCGGGCCTGCGGCTGCTGTGTGCTCCCGAGGCCCGGCACCTGACCAGCGTCGGCCAGCCGTCCGGCTGGTTCCGGCCGTCCGACCGGGGCCTGACCGGAGGAGGCCGGGAGCGCAAGGGCGGTCAGGTGTACGACGCCGCCACCGTGGCGCGCTGCTCCTGCGGCTGGAGCGTGACCGTCCCGTCGCAGCTGGGCGCCCGCGCGATGGCCGAGCAGCACCGCCGCGAGGCCACTGCCGGCGAGGCCGGGTAACTCCCCACGCCCGACGTGCGCATACCCGTACCCCGGGCCGGACCATGAAAGAGGTTCCGCCATGTCCCCCTCCGCGAAGTCTGCGCCACCCGCGCCGGCCCCCAGACCTAATCACGACCGCAGGTGCGTCGACTGCGGTGTGCCCTGCACCGAGCAGGCGACGTCCATCCCCCGCCTCCAGGGCGGAACGCGCGCCGTGTACGCCTGCTCCGTACACGCGGCCCGGCGCCGACAGGCGTCCTGACCTGCCATGTGGCGCAGAGGCAGCACTGAGAAATTCAGTTGCCCCACACCAACCATTAAGTATTATGGAACATGTCGAGTAGCTCCCTCCCGTCACCGCTGAAAGTCCGTCAACCCGCGCAAGGAGGCCAGACATGGCCACAGCGACCGAGTCCACCACCACCGACCAGGCGGCCGATGCCGTCCCCGTCGACACCGGCGAAGCGGGCCTGACCGCCGTCCTGCTCGACCCGGCCACGATCGTCCGCGACGACTGCAACGCCCGCGAGCACGACACCGAGCCCGACGAGGACCTGATCAACTCCGTCAAGGCCGTCGGCGTCCAGGACCCGGTCAGCGTCCGCCCCCGCCCGGACGGCACCTACGGCGCGTTCAAGGGCTGGCGGCGCACCCAAGCCGCGCAGCTCGCCAACGCCACCGCCGAGGCCGAGGGCCACACCGCGCGGCAGATCAAGGCGTTCATCCGCTCTGACCTGGTCAGCCGGGACGCGTGGACACGGTTCCTGTCCCTGATCGAGAACCACCAGCGCGAGGGCATGTCGGCCAAGGACACCCTCAAGGCAGCCGAACTGTCCCTGATCGGGATGGACGAGGTCGAGCAGAAGGCCGCCGCGAGCGCCCTGGGACTCAAGCGCGGCACCGGCAAACGGCTCGGCCGCGCCCAGCGGCTCGACGACGCCACCCTGCGCCGCGCGTCGGCCGGGGGTATGGACCTGGAGCAGATGGCCACGCTCGCCGAGGTCGCCGACGTGCCCGACGCTGAAAGCCGCCTGCTGCGGGCCTTGACTCGGGACCAGGCGGCCGACGACGGCGGGCGCGGCCACTGGGACCAGGAACTCGCGCTACTCAAGGCCGAGCAGAGCGACCGCACCGCCCGCAAGGAGGCCGTCGCCGCGCTGGAGCAGGCCGAGATTCCCCTGCTGCCCTCGCGAGTGCCGTACGGGGAGAAGGACACCGCCCGGCCGCTCGCGGACCTGACCACCACGCTGGGCAACCCGCTGACCGAGGACAACCACAAGGGATGCCCCGGCCACAGTGCCCGGCTGGACCCTGAGCACCGGCCGGTGTGGTTCTGCGCCGACCCGTCCGCCCACGGGCACAAGGCCCGCCCGAAGCCGAAGCCGTCGAAGACGGCCGAAGACGAGGCCAAGGCTGCCGAGCGGGCCCGGACCACCGCCTGCAACCGGGCCTGGAAGGCCGCCGCCGGTCCCCGCCAAGAGTTCGTCTCCCGCCTGGCGCGCTCCACCAAGGCCCTGCCGGAGGAGGCCTGGCAGTTCGCCGCCGGGGTCCTGCTGGACCTGCCCCGCTTCTACGGCAAGTGGGCCGGTCGGCAGGAGTCCACGGACACCGCCCAGCTGCTGGGCATGAAGCTGCCCGAAACGCCGTTCGAGCGCGTGCAGCTCTCACAGCTGGTCACCGTCTCCAAGGCACGGCTACCGCACGTGCTGTTCGCCCACGTCGCCGCCGCCTTCGAGCGCGACATGCGCGACCCGAAGGGCTGGAACGACGCCCTGATGCAGGTCCGCTTCCTGTGGGAGGACCTCACCCCCCAGCAGGCCGCCTACCTGCTGCTCCTGGAGAAGCTCGGTCAGGACGACAAGGGCTCCTACCGGCTCTCGGAGGTCGAGGAGCAGGCCCTCGCCGCCCACCGAGGCCAGGACGCCCACGCCACCGACGAGGCCTGAGCCGCACAGCCAGGCCACCCGCGCAGGACGGCCGGGCACCCACGGTGCCCGGCCCCCAACCCACGAACCTTCAAGACCACACGGAGTCCCTCATGTCCACGTCCACTCCTGCGGAACCCGCCCGGAACCAGCGAGACCAGCCGCTCACCCTTGACGTGCTGCGCCGCCTGGTCGGCAACAACTGGGCACGCCTTCCCGGCAGCACCCTGGTCGTGCTCTCCAGCGACCCCGAGGGCAACGGCTTCTCGCCATTCAGCACATACGCGCTCTCTCGCTACGTCCCCGAAGCCGACGACCTGCGAGGCGAGGTCTACCCGCTGGAAAGCGAACTCGCCCGGGACACCGAACTGCGCAGGCTCTATCCGCAGATCCCCCTGAACGCCGTCGCCGCGCTGGTGCTCTACCCGCTCGGCTGACCGGCCCCCACCCGGCCTCCCGTCCGGCGGCCGGCCTCCTCCACCGGGCGCAGACCGCCCCGGAGATCCGGGGGCAGCGCGCCGAGCGCTGCCCCCGACCCGGGCACCGCCCTCCCGTCCCTGCCCGCACCTCCCGCGAAAGGAAGCCGACTTCGATGAGCCGTGCGATCCCCGTGCGCTGCCTCGCCAGGCCTCTGGCCCGGGGACTGGTCGTGCCGTGGGTCTCCCTGATCCACAACGGGCACGCCGTATTCGGCAGTCTCGACGCCGACCGTGCCCGGCGCGCCTTCCTCCAGCGCCTGTGTCAGATCTGCTCTCAGCCCCTTGAAGAGCGGTTCTTCGTCATCGTCCGCCCTGCCGACCAGCAGCAGGGCTACTCCCCCGAACCCGCGCTCCACCCGGAGTGCCAGCCCTACACCGCGGCGCACTGCCCGATGCTCAACGGCACCGCCACCCACTACCGCTCCCGCCCACTCCTCGCCTCCCATCCCGCGGGCCGCCCCTGCACCGACCCGTCGTGCCCGTGCCCCGAGCTGACGCCGGACGAGGGGCACACCGCCCGCAGCGGACGGCCCGCCGACCGGTACGAGGCATGGATGATCGCCACCCGGCACTACCGGCTGGTGTTCCGCCAGAACGCGCCCGACGTCCCCGTCGGGATCAGCCTGAACGTGCCCGTCCTGCGCAGGCGCACCCTGCGCGAAGCCGCTCTGCCCGCCGACCACGCCGCCCTGCTCGACCTGCTGCGCACCGCCCTGGGGCTGGAGCACCCGTAGCCGCACGGGCCCGGCGCAGCCCAGCACCCCCCATCCACGTGACCCAGTCGAGGAGAAGCCGTATGCCCACCACCTACCCCGTGACCCTCCCGCCCGTTCCCGACGACCCGGAGACCACCTGGCGCGCCCGGCGCATCAGCGACACGGTCTTCGAGCGACCGGACGAGGGGTGGCCCAGTGCCACGACCCTGTTCGCGATCGACGCCTCCAGCCCGGCCGAGGCCGAACTGCGCGTCCTGGCATGGATCAACCACAGCTACGAGGACGACCTCCGACAGGCCACCGCCGCCGCCGAGCACCAGGCCGGCCCCCACCGCTGGCACGTCAGCCTCCGCATTCTCGGCGAGTTCTGACCCAGACCCGAGCACGCCACACCACGAGAGAAGGGAACCACCGTGATCATCCCCGACCCGAACAGTCCCGTGGGCAATGCCGTCATCTCACTGCACCGGCAGATGACCGATCTGGAGGAACGCGTGGGCGACTGGCCCGGCGCGGACGTCGTGGGAATCCTCGAACCGTGGCTGGAGCAGTTCGACTTCACCAACGGCCCGCAGCCGGCCGTCGTGCGCACGCCGCCGCCCGCGCCGGGGCAGGTCTGGGTGCTGCGCCGCTGGGACCGGGACGGAAACGGTGTCGGGCTCTTCGCCGACGCGGAGTGCGCTCTGGCCGAACTCGCCCGCCACGTGCGGGGAGGCTGGGCTGGCCTCCTGGGCGGCGACGGCGTCCCCGCCGATCCCTCTGCCGACGACCGCACGGCCGTGGACCTGTACTACGGGCCCAATCGCGGCAACCGCCCGGACGAGGGCTACTCGCTGTATGCCGACACCATCCGCGGGAAGGGCCGCCCGCGGATCGTGCCCCTCGACTTCCGATTCCCCGACGCCGACGCCTGCGAGCGGGCCCACCGCGACGCCGTCTTCCACGCGGGAACCCACGGCGATCTCCCCTGCCTGGAGGTCGACGGCGTCCTGGTGTTCACCTACCTCGACCACCAGGTCGGCGCCGTCCGCCTGTCCGTCCACCTCGACACCGCCCCGGACCACCTCGTCCGGCCCGACGGCACGGTGCCCCTGCGTGTCGAAGTCGAGGACACGGTCGTACTCGACGACACCGGCGCAGAGAGCGCGCCCGGGCCGCCTCTGCTGGACGCCTTGCTGAACGAGGCCGACGCCGTACAGAAGGACGCGATCCTCGCAGCGGCCCGGGCCGCCGGCCTGCTGTGGCCCTGCCCGGCCTGCCAGTGGGACAACCCGGCTGCGGCGACCTGCTGCGAAGGGCCCGGACCCTGCCGAACACCCAAGCCATCCGCAGGGGTTGAGGCGGAGCGCAAGCTCCGCGAGCCGTAGGCCGGAGCCGGCCTCGGCGGGGCAGGTGTCTCCCACCCCGGAGGAAAAAAGGGGAGTGACACCCACCATAGGTATTATGGAACTCGTTCGGATGGCTCCCGGGCACCGCCAGACAGTTCGTCGCATCGAGGAGTACCCCCATGAGCGGAGAGACCACCGCTGTCATCCGCGGCCGCGTCTACGGAACCGTGCAGCTGCGCCACACCGAACGCGGCACCCCCGCCGCCCGGTTCACCGTGGTGCAGGTCCCGCGCGAGTACGACCGAACCCGAGGACAGTGGCACGACGGCCAGCCCGTCCCGGTCATCTGCACCGTCACCGGGCCTCTCGCCCGGCACGTAGCCGAGTGCCTCACCGACACCGTCCACGTGATCGCCACCGGGAACCTGGCACTGCGCGACAACATGCTCCACCTCGACGCGGCCCAGGTCGGCGTAGACCTCGCCCACCACGTCGCCTACATCGACGACACCCTTCCCGCCGTCCTTGCCGGACGCGCCCCCGCCCCGGCAGCACGTGCAAGCGTCGCACCCGAGCCCGCGCATCGCGCCAGGCCGACCCTCCCGCCCCTCCCGCCCCGCCCGACTGCCGCTGCCGCCGCCGCACCGGCCGCCGACTGGTGGCAGTCGCAGGCGCGCAGCTCCTGGGACGCCGTCACCGCGCCCAGCCGTGCCACCCGCTGAGCGCGCTCCCGATCCCGCACCGCCCATCGCGGCAGCAGCATGCCCGCCGCCCCTTCACGGAGGTACACCGTGCCCAGCACCGCCCTGTCCGAGCGCGCCGCCCGCGCCGCGCTCGCCGTCCACTTCACCCCCCCACCAGGTCGCCGCCCCTCTCGCCCACCACTGCGCCGAGGACGTCTGGCAGAACCGGGTCCGCACCGACGCGACCGGCCGCCTGGCCCAGTACAAGCCGCGCGAGGAACTCGCCAACTCCCAGCTGACGTACCGGTTCGTCATCCCGTCGGACGACGAGTGGCCCGCCTCCCTGGCCGACCTCGGTCCCCACTGCCCCCTTGGACTGTGGGTCCGCGGACACGAGCAGCTGCCCCGGCTGACCGCCCGGGCCGTGGCCGTGACGGGCAACCGGAACGCCACCGCGCAGGCCCTTCGCCGAACAAAGGCCTTCGCCACCGCCGTCGCCGAGGCCGGGCACACGGTCACCGCCACACTCTCCTACGGCGTCGACACCACCGCCCACCGGGCCGCCGCCCGATCCGGGCGGGCAACACTCGCCGTCCTCCCGCGCGGCCTGGACCGCGCCCACCCGCACGACCACGCCCAGATGCTGACCTCCATCCCCGCGAGCGGCGGCGCGGTGATCAGCCTGTTCAAGCCCGGCACCCCGGCCAGCGGAGCAACACTGCGGGCCAGCGCCGTCCTGCTCGCCGCGCTCGTGCGCGCGGTCGTGCTCGTCGAAGCCCTGGACCACGCCGAGGCGGCGATGCACACCGCCGAGGCCGCCGCCGGCCTCCACCGGCCTGTGCTCGCCCTGCCCCCCACCGGCGGCCTGCGCGCCGACGGCAACGTGCGCCTGCTCGCCGAGCAGCGCGCCGTGCTGGTCCCGGATCCCGCGCACGCGCTCGCCGTCCTGCGCTGACAGCCCCACCGCCCCTCCGTGCCCGACCGACCGGCCGGGCACCAGCTCCCCGGAAGGAGTGACGGACAGCATGCCTCCCACCGCGTACACCCCGTCGCTGCCCGGCCTCAGCACCACCGACAGCCTGGACACCATCGTCAACTGGGGCCTGGGAGCTGACTCCACCGCCTGCCTGGCAAGGATGCTCACCGACCCCGCAGCGCACGGCATCGACCTGGAGCGCACCGCCGTCCTCTACATGGCCACCGGCAGCGTTCTCTAGCCGGTCTGCGTGTGTTGCTCTTGATCAATCCTTGTTGCGGTCCAACCAGCGCTTGGTCTCAGCCTTGATCTTGCTGTCGAGCCAGAGTTCGTCGGGGGTCCCGTTGAAGTCGCGGACGGTGTCGAGGAACGCCCGGTCCCTGCGGCCCGTGAGTTTCGGAGCGATCATGTCGAGCAGTTCATCCCACTTCTCGCGGGGCAGCTTGTCCTCCAGCCTTAGCCGGATCTTGCTGTTGGCGAAGGATCGGAGGGCGAATGCCGCCTGAAGGCCGTCGAAGCGGCCGATGAGTTCCTGGTAGGTCGGCTCCGCGTTCCAGGCCACTCCGTGCGAGTTCGTCAGGAATACATAGACGAGGTGGACGACGTAGCTGCGGGTGACCTGGGCGGGAATGTCTCCGTGGCGGCCGACGACGTCCTTCAGTCGCTGGGCCGCCGGGGGCTCCTCGTAGAAGTTGTTCCATTCCTCGTGGGCTCGCTTGAGGGCGTCCAGTGCCTGCTGGATCTCGGCGACCCGCTCGGACTCGGGAAGGTAGGCGGATCCGTCAACGAGGTCGAGCAGTTCCCGTGCTCGTGTCGCTCGGTCCAGGTCGACATTGGCGCTGAATCGGGCGAGCTTGATGCCGAACTCGTTGCGCGCGTCCTCGCTGACCATGGGCCAGAGCTCAGGCCAGAGCAGGCGGACGTTGTCGAGGACCTCGGGGGTCGCGTTCGCGGGCGTGTAGATGCCGAAGAGGCCGGCGGCCAGGTTGTCGGCCTGGTCCTGCGGCAGTCCGTCGAAGAACGTCGCGGCCTTCTTGAGCTCGTCGCTCGGCAGTCGCTTGGCTTTGACGTTGTGCAGCAGCTTGCCGATCTCGGCGACGACGTTGCGGGGCTTGAGCTGGAAGACCTCCTTGATGCAGGTCTCCAGCCACTCGGCCAGCTTGAGCCCGGTGAGCTCCTCGATGTTCGGATGCGCCGCGCTCGCGTGGTTGCGCATGTAGTTGATGTGGGCGAGCTGCTTGAAGGCAACGTCGCTGATGAGCTTGATCCTGTTGGCGGCTTCCAGCAGCTGGTAGTCACCGATCTCGGAGAGATCTTCGCGGGTCTTGAGGTTCTTGCGGCGAGCCGGGTCGGGCTCGGCCAGCTCGAAGAAGTAGTCGACGTCGAAGGCAGCGACGTGGTCCCGGAGCCGGTTAACCGTCTCGTTCCAGAGGTAGTTCAGCGCGGCGTCGAAGAGTCCCACCGACCCAGCCATGATCATCTTTGCGATGTAGGGAGCCTTCGCCCGCTCCGCGTCGGTGAGGTCCTCGATGACGCTGGGGGTGTTCCGGAGCAGGGTCTCCCTCTGTCTGGCCGCGACGATGATGTTGTCCGTGGGCAGACCCCAGTCTTCGAGGACCTGGAACATGAGGTCCTCGAACGCCTCCAGGTCCGCGCGGGCGGCCTGGACCGAGGTCTGCGGGCGGGAGACCGGCAGGTTACCGGTCGTTCTCTTGGGACTCATTGCGGATCCTTGTCCGAGTCAGGTTGCAGTTGCCTGGTTTGCGGTAGGAGTGGGCTGCGTCGGCTGGTGGCCAAGGGTCGCCCCGTGCCGGACACGCGGTTCTCACGAGAACATGTGGCTCTCGGAGTCCGGCGCCGGTCGGCACTTTGCGCCCGGCCTGAACCTGGAGCCGCTGAACCCACGACCGCGGAGTCGGGCGGGGGCAGCGCAGGTGATGACGCGCCAGTTCGGCATTCCCGATGATCAGTTTGTCGCATCAGATGCGGAGCGGGGAGGGATTTTCCCTTTTTGCAGGTCACCCGATCGAGGGGGAGCGTCTCGACTTGCCGCTGCGGCGGCTCGTCACCGCCGTTCCCGCGGCGCAAGCGGGCGGCGGGTCCGTCCGCCGGAAGGGGCGGCCCGCTGCTGCGGCGGGGTGGTGGGCAGGGCGGTGACACCCAGGGCGGCATCCCTCGCGGTGAGGGCCTCATTCCGTTCGGCCAGGGCCTCGGCCCGCCTGTGGGCCGTCGCCCCCGACATCCCGATGAATGCCGCGGCGACCCTGGCCCAGTCGCTGCCCTGGCTGCCGCAGATCCGTTCCCTGGACGTCCCGGCCGTCTTCGCCGCTCAGGACGGCAGTGAACACGGCCTCATCCCCTGGCACTTGATCGATGTGCTGTTCCTGGCGGGCTCCACCGAGTGGAAGACCTCACCGGCCGCCCGCCGCCTCGCCCTTGAGGCCCGCGAGCGCGGCCTGGCCGTCCACATGGGCCGCGTCAACTCCCGCCGGCGGCTGCATATCGCGCAGGCCTTCGGCTGCACCAGCGCCGACGGCACCTACCTCGCCTTCGGGCCCGATACCAACCTTCCCCGCCTGCTGGCCTGGCTGAACGAACTCCAGACCACCCCCACCCCGTTCCGAGACGACACATGACGACCTGGCTGCGCTACGTGGGCGCCTCGACCCCGTCCCCTCCCACGTGGCCTCCCCCATGCCCGAGGAGGCGGGCGCCTGGGTCCGCGCGAATGCCTGGACCAAAGCACTGGGCAAGATCGAGGACGCCTACCCCCACGGCTTCCACCGGTGGTGCTCGTGCGAGGCCGGTACCTGCCACCCCTGCCGCACCGGCCACCACAACCAATGCATCAGCGCAGGCGGTCCCCGCGTCGACGACCACGCCGCCATCACCGACCGGCGCGGCTTCGTCGTCGCCGTGATCCGCTACGGCCCCGGTCAGCGGCCCTGCCGCTGGATCTGCCCCTGTGCGCACGCCCCTGACGGCGGGGCCGGCGCGGCCGACACCGTCGACGTCGCCGAGGTACGGTCGACCACCCGCCGGGCGGCGACGCGCTGCTCGAAGTCCGTGTCCCCGCCACACAGGCAGCTGTCCCTCTTCGCCGGCGCCGGTCTGCCGGAGGAGGCCACGGACGGAGAGACGCCGTGATGGTCCCGAGACCTGCGCCGCTCCCGTTCGCGGACCTGCCGCTCCCCGCCTGGCGGGCCTCTCCCAAGCACTCGGTCCATGAACCGACACGCACCTGCTCTCCGGCGGCACCGTCCGCCCCCAATTCCCCGTCTGCTGCTCGCCGCACTGGAGTCGACAGGCCTGCGCATCCCACCAGCCGCCCGCCCGCCACACCCGATCTGACCTCGTACGATCTGCTCGCACCCCAGCTGTCCGGCGGGAAGGACAGCGCGGTCATGATGGCCGTGTTCATGGACGCCGCCCGCACCGCCGGCGTCGCCGACCGGGTATCTCGTACCACGCCAGCCTGGGCGTTCTGGAGTGGCCGTCCGTCGTGTTCGACGGCATCCGCTACCCAGGAGTGTCCGAGCTCGCAGCCCTGCAGAGCGCCGCGTTCGGGGTGCCCGCCGACCGGCACCTGGAGGTCACCCGGACGATGCCGGGACCGGACGGGACCCGGATGCCGCACAGTCTGCTCAGCGAGATCGCAGCGTACGGGCGGTTCCCCCGCTTGGGCAGCCCGTACTGCCGCAAGAGCGCCAAGGAGAGCGTGGTCTCCAGCGCCTGGACACCCATCGTCCGCCGGCTCGGGCGCGAACTCGGCCGGCCGGTGCGGATCCTGAAGGTCATGGGCCTGCGCAGCGACGAGGGACCCGATCGCAGGAAGCGTGCAGCCTTCCGTACGGTGCAGGCCAACGGCGCGCGGATCGTGGACGAGTGGCTGCCCGTCAAGGACTGGTCGGCCACCACCGTCAAGGAGTGGCACACCGACGCACCGGTCCCGTACTCCTGGACGTACGATTCCGTGCCCGGCGCCGGCGACTGGCTGGGCAACTCCCGCTGCTCCTGTGCGCTCTGCGGATTCGCCTCACGGCGCGACCTGCTGCTGTCCGTCAGCCGCAGGCCGCGGCTCGCCGACCTGTACGCCGAGGTCGAGCGAGTGCGGGGTGACAGCTTCCGCGCGGACTGGCGTATCACCGATCTGATCCGGCACGCCGAGCAGTGCGGTGCGCCCGACCCCGGCGTCGTCTGCCCGGACGACGAACCAGATTTCACCGTCCTCAGGGACCAGGTGCGGGCGGCGCTGAAGAAGGAGCCCCGCAAGAAGCCCGAACTGGCCCGCCGCGGCGGCCGCGCGCTGTGCGACGGCTGCACCATTCACAGCTGATACCCACCGCCCGCTGTGCCCCTCGGCACAGCGGGCACCCCTTACAGTGGTTGGAGGAGATGACCATGGAGATGAACCCCACCGCCCTGCTGCTCGACCTCACTGCCCGGGCCCAGCACGTGAGCGACCCGGACACGCTGCACAGCATGCTGGCCGCGGGCCACCGCGCCTGGTGCGAGGGCGTCGCCGACGTGCAGGCCGGCGTTGACCGGGAGAGTGCGAGCCTGTCCGACGCCCGGCTCGCCGGACGGTGCGCTGCTGCGGGCGCACCGTGGGAGCAGGGGATGACGCGCGGCGAGGCGGTCTCCGCTCTCGCGTTCGCGATATGGGACGCTTCGCCAGCCGCCATGGCCTACACGGAGCTGGGAGAGCGTGCCGCACGCTTCGGGGTGTGCCTGCTGGGCGAGGAACTGCTGTAGGCCGGTTCGGCGTCGGGCTGGACAGCAAACCCCCGCTTTTGGCATTATCGAACATGTCACGCCGTCCGGGGCGTCGGCACCGGCTTGCCGATCCTTGTTGAAGGGGCCCAGATGTCTCCCGCCGAGCGGCTCGTGGACACCGCGCAGATCGTGTCCGAGTTCGGCACAAGCAAGCCCCGGATCAGCGACTGGAGCAACAACCCCGACAGCGGCTTCCCCGCGGTCGCACACACCGAGGGCCGCAAGCGGTTCTGGCGCCACGACGAGGTCGCCGCATTCTTCGCACAGCGCGCTCCCAAGAAGCGCGCACTGCCGACCGCGGTACTCGAGGCCGACCAGGACGAACTGCTGACCAAGCGGGAGGTCGCCCGGATTCTCGGATACACCCGCACGTCGACCATCGACGGCTACTTCCGCGACCGGCCCGGATACTTCCCCGAGCCCGACGAGGACGCCGACGGCCCGATGTGGCGCCGCGGCACGATCGTCGCCTGGGCAGCCAACCGCCCCGGCAAGGGCCGGCGCAGCTCCGCACCGACGCCGGCGCTGCCCGAGGTGTCGGCGGACGGGGATCCCGACGCGCTCCTCGGCACCGCCGAGGTCGCCAGCCTGCTCGGCTACAGCAGCACGGCTTCCTTCTCCAGCGCCCTCTACCAAGGGCGCATCCCCGAACTGCCCGAACCGGACGCCCTGGAGAAAGAAGAAGGCAGCCGCGGCCGGGCCCGCAAGAAGTGGCGCCGTGCCACCGTCGTCGCCGCCGCCCGCATACGCGGGGTGCTGCCGCCCGCCGGACAGGACGAGACCGAGGACCTGGTCGGCGCCGCCGACGCGGCCCGGATCCTCGGATACAGCAACGCCGACAGCTTCATCAGTGCGCTCGGGCACGGGCTCCTGCCCGACCTCGAACAGCCCGACGGATACGAGTACCGGCGCGGCAGCGCCGGCCGTCCCCGTCAGCAGCGCTGGAAACGCTCCCGCCTCGAGGAGCTGGCCGCCCGCCGCTCCTCGACCTCCTGACCGCCGCGCGCCACGGCGCGCCGCAGGCGGGATACCGTAAGACCGCGGCTTCTGGTTTGAGGGATCGACGAACTCCCGGCGGGCCAGACGCCGCACGATGGCCGGCATGACGCGGTTCGCCACCGCGTCCCGCAGCAGCCACAGGCTGCTGCGGACCGGCCATCTCCGCTTTCCCCACAGCGCCCACAGCCCCCAGGGCCGCCGCTGCGCCCGGCCGCGGCCGCGCTTGCCCCGGCACAGCCCTGTGGTCGGGGCCATCGACCCCGACCACAGGCCCGACCACGAGGCTGTTTCCCGTTCGTGACCCTGGTCGGGGTCACGTGGTCGGGGGTTTGGTCGGGGCTCCGGGGTTTCCTCAGCAGCAACCGAAGCCCCTGATCCGAGAGAGCCACCTGCCCGTGGAAGGCGACCCCGTACCCGCCCGGCACGCTCGAAGATCCGGGGCAACTCTCCTCGATGACGCACTAGCCCGTTCCGACCGAGACCACCCCAACCCGCAGAGGATCACACCCCCATGAGCGGCACCTGGCCCTGCAACGGCTGCGGCATCACCAATGCCGACCGCGCATCGTGCGAGGCGTGCGGCACGAGCAGCCCGACCGCGACCGCTGCTGATCTCGCACAGACCGCCCTCAAGGACGCGGCGGCCGCCCGAGCGGCCCAGGTCGAGGAAGCCGCCCGCGGCAACCACCAGCTGGCCGACCATCTCGGCAACGTGGTCGATGCCCACCTCGACGACGTCCTCGCCCTGCGGCGCCTCCCAAGCGCCTGAGTCGAACCGCGAGCATTCCGCCCGGGCCGCAGGCCGGCCGCCTTCCCGAACCGCTGTCCCTTCCCGTGTGCAGAGCCACCCACCGCCCGGCTCCCAGGCCGCACGCGCGTACCGAAAGGACTCCCCCATTGACCAGCCCCGCAACAATCACTCCGGCCGCTGACCTTGCCCCCAGCCCCGCAGAACCGCTGCGCCACCAGGTCATGGCCGCGCTCGCCCAGCACCGCATGGCCACCACCAGTCAGCTGCGCCGGATGCTGCGACCCGGCGGCACACGACAGCTGCTGTCCCGCGTCCTGAACAAGCTGCGCTCCGACGGCTTCGTCAACTGCTCGATCCTGCAGGAGACACATCGCTCCCGTACCAACATCTGGTACCTGACGCAGGAAGGCTCGAATCTGACCCGCGATCTTCCCGCCCTACGGGGACGACCGCCCTACCCCATCACCTCCGCGACCGCAGCGTCGCTGAAGACCGCGCACACGCTCACCGTGCTGCGCGCCCACCTGCCCTTCGCGGAAGACGCCCGCCGGCTCGGGCACGAACACGGACCCTGGGACTGGACTCCCGAGGTATCCCACTCCATCGGCGAGGGAGAACGCATCGTGCCCGACGCCGTCATGCACTACACCGTCGTCAACGGTGAACACCGCCGCAAACTGCGCGCGTTCGTGGAAATCGACCGGGCCACCATGAGCAGCGAGCGCCTCGCCGTGAAACTCATCGACTACGCCCGGCTGTTCCGCTATGAAGCCCAGCCCGCCGGCCGCCGCAGGCCACAGGCCGCCGCCGGTCCGGCCTGGCTCCGCTGGTACCCGGTCTTTCCCCGCATCCTCTTCGTGCTCACCGGCGCCTCCCGCACCACGCTGGACAACCGGACCAGAGATCTCCAGGCGATGGTCGCCCATCACCCACTCGTAGCGGCCCTCTCCCGTGAGGTGCAACTGGGAGCAGCCGTCCTGGAAGACATCGAACAGCACAGTCCCTCCGGGTCAGTATGGGTACCACTGACCGGAGGCAAGCCCCGCCCGTGGACAGACTTGTGAGTGCCTGTTCTTGAGGCCGACATGACGTAACGGTGGTCGTGACGCTTCAACGAACGGCTCGTTGGATCTTCAAGGCTGTGAGGACGATCGGGAACTGCCAGGAACCGAACTGATGCAGCACACGTCTCCCGCACCATGATCTCTGACGAACACCACGAGCACGCGAGTTCCACCGGGCTCACCTCGCCGTCTGCGGTGACTGTGGATCCGCCGAAGGTCAACGACTACAACGGCTTCGCCGAGGCGTACACGGCCGAAAATGAAACCAACCTCATCAATGCCTACTACGAGCGACCCGCGATGCTGGCCCTCGCCGGAGAGGTGGCCGGCCGGCGGATCCTCGACGCCGGCTGCGGTTCCGGGCCCCTGTTCGCGGCGCTGCGCGACCGTGGCGCCATCGTGAGCGGCTTCGACGCGAGTGCAGGGATGCTGGAGCTGGCCCGGCGGCGGCTCGGCGACGCCGCGGACCTGCAGGTGGCGGACCTGGACAGCCCGCTTCCTTACCCCGATGACACGTTCGACGATGTAGTCGCCTCCCTGGTGCTGCACTACCTGGAGGACTGGGGGCCGGCACTGGCCGAGCTGCGACGCGTACTCAAGCCCGGGGGCCGGCTGGTCGTGTCCGTCGACCATCCCTTTGCCGTCAACCTCAGGCACCGCCAGGCCGGCCGCGAGGACGAGTACAAGTACTTCGACACCACCAACTGGACCGACGAGTGGACCATGGGCGGCCAGACCGCGCTGATCAGCCTCTGGCACAGGCCACTGCACGCGATGATCAAGGCCTTCACCGGGGCCGGTTTCCGGATCACGGTCATCAGCGAGCCGGAGCCTGATCCAGCCGCCCGCGAGCTGTTCCCCGAAGCCATCACGGCCAAGCCGCGCTTCCTATGCTTCCTGTTCTTCGTCCTGCAAGCCGACTGGCACCCGGATACTCCCACCACCACGTCACTGGAGTCAGACACCTCCCGTGGTCTGACTCCTCACGTATAGGGCCATGCGGCGGCTCGAAGATTAGTGAGTGCCTGCTCCAGATGCAGCCATGTTGGCGAGCCGCTGCTTGTTGACGCATGCGGCTTTCCTCGGGAAGAACATGATGAAGCTTCTCCTCACCGACTCCGGTATCAAGAACGCGAGCATCCAGGATGCGCTGGTCGATCTCCTGGGTAAGCCGATTGCCGAGGCCAGCGCCCTGTGCATCCCCACCGCAGGGTATGGGGGCCCCGGCGCCGATCCGGGCGGGCCATGGCGATTCATCAGCGGACGATCTCCCAGCCCCATGACCGAGCTGGGGTGGAAGTCGGTGGGTGTGTTGGAGCTCACCGCGCTGCCCAGCATCGAGGAAGCGCTCTGGGTCTCCTGGGTCAGGGAGGCCGACGTCCTGCTGGTCAATGGCGGTGACGCGCTGTACCTGTGCCACTGGATGCGGGAATCCGGGCTGACTGAACTCCTGCCGTCACTGCCCGACACGGTTTACGTGGGACTCAGCGCCGGGAGCACGGTGATGACTCCCCGCGTCGGGGAGGACTTCGTGGGCTGGAAGCCGCCCACCGGCGGCGACAGAGCGCTGGGCGTGGTTGATTTTTCGATCTTCCCGCACCTGGATCATCCGGCTTGCCCGGAGAACACCATGGCTGCGGCAGAACGATGGGCGGCCAGGATCGAGGGTCCGGCGTATGCGATTGATGAACAGACCGCTATCAAGGTGGCCGACGGCGTCGTGGAAGTGGTCTCCGAGGGCCACTGGAAGTTGTTCTAGTACTTCCGCCTGTCGGACAGCGTGGTGCCGTGGGAAAGTGAATTCCGGCCCGGAGTCCGTGGGCCGGTGCGGGTGGAGTTGCTGACCGTGAACTTGAGAACGATCAGTCCCGCTGGGCTTCGCGTGAGGCCGGCTGTCCGCTCCTGCGGGAGGACCGGCGGGTGATGCGCCTAGACCAAGCCTCACCCCCGCGAACGCGGCCCACGCCGATCACCGACCCCGACCGGATCACCCAACCGGACGTACGACGACGCGACCAACTCCGCGGAACCCTCCACGAGCACCGGCACGTCGCTCGGCCCATCGTTCGACGAGCTCCTACGTGGCCGAGCAAGCCGTGCATTCGGAGATCTTCTCCAGGCGGTAGGTGACCCTGCTCTCGCCCCAGTAGCAGCCGTCCGGGCAACTTTTGATCGTGTGGTTTCCTTCTCCCTCCCTCGCCACGTTGATCCGCTCGTCGAGCTTCATCACTCTGTCGTCACCGCTCGAGGCGTCCCAGTCGGTGAGCTCTCCCTGGAAGCGGAACTCTCCGTTGGGTACCCCGTCCCTGACGGTGATCAGCCGCTCGCTCCAGAGCTTCCAGTCGTCACTCGGCAGCTGCAGGGGGCCGTTGTAGGTCTTGGGGCTGGAGGCGTTGTCGTACGACCTGGACCAGATCACGTTGTCCTCGAAGGTGATCCTGCCGTACAGGTCGGCGCCGTAGTCGGGCTCCCCAGGGGGGTAGTCCCCGTTGTTGACGATTCGCACCTCCTTGACGGTCATGCGCCAGACCTGAGTTGAGCACTGTCGCTTCAGGAGGTGCCCGTCGGCGGCGGCCAGGACGCTGCTGGTGAGCAACAAGGCGAAGGCGGAGGGGAGAGCAAGGGCCAGGGTGCGGATTGGACGGTGCATGGCTGAGGGACTCCCATCAACTGCCGAAGTGCAGGAAGACCGGAAGGTGGTCGGACTGTCCCCCGCCGCGGTTGTGTTCCGTGCGTGCCATGGTCGGCAGCGTCAGCGTCCTGTTGATGACCGCGTAGTCGATGACGGCTCCGCTGGCGGGACGGGTGGGCTCGCTGGGGGCGACCTGGAGCGTCGTACCGCCGCCCTGCGAGGCCCAGTTGTCCGGCAGGCGGTTCCAGTCACCCGCCGCGATCCACTGTCTGCGCCCTCTGGCCGCCATCTCGCATTCGATGGCGGAGACGATGCGCGGCGCGTCCCAACCCGCACGGCCACGCCCGGTGCTGGCCTGGGCGGAGGCGTGCACGGTGAAGACATACTGGTCGATGTCGGTGGGCAGGATGCCGAGGGCCGGTCGTACGGACTGGTGGGCGGGGTTGGTGTCCCAGGCGATGACGACGTCCCGGGCGCGTTGCGCGGCGGGGACGACCATGGCGAGGTTGACCCGCCCGTTCCCGCTCGGTGACGTGTCCGTGCGCATCCAATAGAGGTAGAAGTCACCACCGCGGGAGCCGCCCGGCCGCCACAGGTATTCGGCCACGGTGCGACCGTTCTGGGTCCAGGTCCTGCCCGGCACCGGCTGCGCCGAGGCAGGGGGTGCGCCGGCCTCCTGGAGTGCCAGCACATGGCTGGTACGGGCGAGCGGATAGACCCTGGTGAGCCAGATGCACTCACCCGACGTTGAGGAGCCTTGCATGTTCCAGGACTCCACCGTGAAGGACGTCAGAACACGCGGTGTGAATCCGGCGCGGGGGGAGAGGAGACCGGTGGAACACCCCTCGGCGACAAGGGGCCTGTCGAGAACGCCGGCGTAGCCGACCCTGCCGGCCGCGGCCGCGGTGCGGGCAGCGGCAACGTCCGCGGGAGCCGTCGAGAGGAGAACGACGGCCGCGACCGAAGCCCAGCGTCCGGCACGAAATGACATCATGGCCCGGCCTTCTCTCAAGGGAGACCTGCACACATGGCGATGCGCCAGCCCGCCACAGCTGACGGTAATGCCGGGTATGCACGTGCGCATGGCGAGAGCGGTGCGTGAATGTGCCATATGGCCGGTAACCGCCAGTGGAGGGACCGACTGGCCCCCGTGCCCCTCCATGCCTGACCGCTCGCCTCGGCTTCGTCCGCCTCGCCATATGTGTGCGGCCAAGCGGTGCATGGCCCCCTGATAAGCGCCGGCTCGACCGCGTGGTCACGGAGACGAGTCCATCCGAGCCTGCACCACGGCGCGGCTGTCGGGGTACGGCCGGTCGCCCGCGTCGACCTGGGCCGACAGCAGCATCGCCATGCCCAGGACGATCGCGACCTTCACGAACTCCGAGGGCTGGAGCGAGAATCCGCCGCCCAGCACGATCCAGTTGCGGTTGCCGTTGATGGTCGCGCCGAGCGGCGTGAGCACCAGCAGCACGCCGAGGACCGAGACGCCGTAGAGGACCGGCACGGCGTTGCGCAGGGCGCGGTGGCCCAGCCAGAGGGTGCCGGTCATCAGGGCGAACCCGATGCCGAGGTTCATCAGGTGCCGGACCAGGAAGTAGGTCGGGTCGCCCTGGTTGATCGCGTTGCGGTTGCGGGTCGCGGAGTAGACGAGCAGCGAGGCAGTGCAAGGCGGTCTGTGCAGGAGCGATCTAGCCGGTGCCCGGGCAGAAGGTCATCGCCGCCGCCTGGACCACCGCGCTGGCGGTGGTCGGCGTGAGCTGACCCGGGGATCGCCTCGCGCCGTGCCCTGCCGCGCGAGGGTCCAGGCGGCAGGGCACGGCGAGTGTCACATCAGGTTTCGCGCAGTGGCCGGGCTGGGGGCTACTCACCAGGTGCGTCCTGTTCGCGTCGTCCGGGGCTGGCTGGTTACCGGGGCACGCCAGCGAGGGCTTCCACCGGGTTCATGGCATTCCCCGTCTGCAACGGCCGGCCCGGCCGGGTAGTCCAGGTCCACGGTGTGGATGACATCCAGCTGCCCGATGTGCTCGGCGGTCCCGGGATGCTCGCTTGGTGGTGCTTACGTGTCAGGAGTTCAGCAGGGTCCCTGGCAGGTCGAACTCCTTCGTGGCGCCGGTTGTCAGGTTCACCCGCGTCACTGTTTTCTCGGTGTAGACCAGCCAGCCTGCCGGGGTGGGGGTCAGGCCGAGGGCCGACGCCACGCCCTTGACGCGGGCGCGGTGGAGTTCCTTGCCGGTGGTCGCGTCGAGTTCGAGGAGCTCGGTGTCGCTGCCGGTGGACGCCGCGATCACGATGGAGGAACCGGTGGCGGCCACCGCGTCGGCCCGGCCGCCGTTCACCGAGACCGTCGTGGCAGCCGGGGTGCGGGTGACGGTCGTCTTCAGGGTGCTGGAGTGGCCGGACGTCGGGGAGCCCACGATCACGGGGTGGCCGCCCGAGCAGGCGAGGTTGTTGATGTCCACACCGTTCGGCGAAGGTACGGGGGTCACCGTGCCGTGGGTCAGATCGGCGACGTAGACCTTGGTGTCTGCGGCCAGGCAGACGGTGTCCGAGGCGGGGTCGGAGGCGGCGAGGCCGATGGTGCCGGGGATCTTGAGCTCGCGCTTGGTGGTCCAGTCGGACGGGTCCTTGACCAGCACGCTGGACGCGGCGGTTTTGCCTGAGGATGTGGTGTCCGGGAGCCCTGCCACCTCGGCGACCAGGGTCTTGCCGGGCAGGATGCGGCGTAGCCGCTCGTCGCCCGTCATGCCGTCGAGGGCGTGGTCCTTGCGGTTGACCTGGTAGCGCCGGTCCGGCTTGTCGCTCTTGCGGGGAACGGTCAGAATCCAGCGGCCGTCGGCGAGTTCGACGATGTGCGGGCTGACCGCGTCGGTGTCGTCGGACTGTTGCGGCACCACCGCGAGGCTCTCCGCTCGCGCCTTGTCAGGATTGATGCCGACGACGGTCACCAGTCCGTCCACTTTGGCGACGGCGAAGGTCGTGGATCCTTTCCAGTCCTTGCCCAGTTCGACTCCGCCCGGGCCCGAGCAGGCCGCTGTCATGGCGGTCGCGGAGCCGAGCACGGCCAGCAGGAGGGCACGCCTGTGCCTGGTTGTCTTCGTCATCGTGCGAGGCGCCATCGGGGTGGCTCACCAGTCCTTCATCGCATCAGTGGGGGACTTCGTCGCGGCTCGGCGTGCCGGGAGCAGCGATCCTGCCGCCACGACCAGCACGGTCAGCGCGATCAGGAGCAGCAGGGTGGCGGCTGACGGCAATGGCACCCAGCCCTTGACGTAGGGCGCGAGCTCCGTGCTGCTGCGCATCAGTGCCGCGCCGATTCCGGCGAGCGCCGCGCCGAGCAGTGTGCCGATCAGTGCCGCGACCGCGCCGGCCAGCGCCATTTCCGTGACCAGCATGGTCAGTACCGCGCGGGTGCGGAAACCGACGGCCTTGAGGATGCCGATCTCCTGCGCCCGCTGGCGCGAGAGCGCGCCGGTGACCGTGACCGCGGCGGCGAACGCCAGCACCGCGAGTACACCGAGCAGCACCTGGCCGACCACCTTGATCAGTTCGAGCGTCGCGGGCAGTGCGTCGAGCTGCTGTCGCAGGGTGACCGCCGGATATCCGAGCTTCTGCACCGCCCGCATCACGCTCGGCACGTCGTCCGCCGTCTTGGCGACGACGGTCAGCTGGTCGTAGCCGATCGTGCTCAGGTACCTGTCTTCCGGTTCCCCGGACCGCTGTGCCGCCCAGGTCACGACCATGGAGTCGGCCGCGTAGGCGGCGTCCGGGTCGTCCAGCTGCCAGGTGGGGTCGTAGACGCCGACGAGCCGGGCATGGCCGGTGACTCCGGTGCCCTCGCCCGGCCGTACGAACCGGGTGGTCTCGATCTCGATCTCCTGGCCCACCAGTTTGCTCAGATCCACGCCCTGCGAGGTGGCCGGGGCCACGATCTCGCCCGGCTTGAGCGGGAAGAGCTGCTTGCGTGCGGACTTGGTGACCGGCGGCGTGAGTGCCGAGCGGTACGTCGTCGCGTACAGCAGGACGGTGTCTCCGGCCTTGGTGCGGACGCCGAACGACACCTGTGCCCGGTGCTGTACGGACTCGACGTTCTCCAGCTTCGCCAGCCGGGCGGCGGTAGAGTCCGTCAGCTGCGCGGTGCCCGGGCGGTCGCCGTCGGGCTTGTCGACGGTGATGCTGCGGTTGGCGGCGCTCTCCTTGACCCCGGAGTCGGTGGCGTGCTGTGCCCGGTCGGCGATGCCCAGTGCGCCGAGGCAGACGGCGGCCGCCACCGACACCAGTGCCACCAGGCCGAACAGCCGACGGCGCAGGGCACGGACGTTGGCCAGGGCAAGTGTGAAGACGTTCATGCGGAGCTCTCCTCGGTCACCAACGCCCCCTTGTCCAGGCGGTGCACGACATCTGCCGCGTCCGACACGGCCGGGTTGTGTGTCACGAGGAGCACGGCCCGTCCCTCGTCCGCGAGTTCGCGGAACAGGCCGAGCAGCATCTCCTCGCTGTCGGTGTCCAGGTTTCCGGTCGGCTCGTCGGCCAGCACCACGGGCGGATCGTTGACCAGCGCCCGTGCGAGCGCGACCCGCTGCTGCTCGCCGCCGGACAGCTCGCTGGGCAGATGGTCGGCGCGCTCACCGAGGCCGACCCGTTCGAGGAGCGCGCGAGCGCGCGTCTCGCCGTCGGCGCGTCGGCCGAGGTACGGCAGGACGACGTTGCGCAGCGCCGAGTGCTGGGGCAGCAGGTTGTACGACTGGAACACGAAGCCGAGGCGGCTACGGCGCAGGTCGGCGAGGCCTCCGTCGCCGAGCCCCGAGGTGTCGGCGCCGTCGACGAACACGCGGCCCTGGTCCGGCTCGGTCAGCAGCCCGAGGATGTGCAGCAGCGTGGTCTTCCCGGAACCCGAGTGGCCGACCAGGGCCGTGACCTCGCCTCCCCTCACGCCGAGATCGATGCCGTGCAGAACGTCGACCCTCCTTCCCCGCAGGGTGTAGGACTTGCCCACACCCTCGGCCCGTAGCAACGCGCTCATCGAACTCCGCTCACTTTCCGTTTTCCTCGGTGCCCTTCGGCAACCAGCCCATGGCGCCGTGCAGTTGTCGGTCCAGCGTCCACACGGCCCAGGTGGTCTTGAGGTCGCAGGCGTGGTCCCCGCCCCCGACCTGGTACAGATCGGGCAGCCCGGGGCAGCCCTTGTACGCCGTGACGCCGCGCTCCAGGGCTTCACGCAGAGGCGTGTCCAGGGCGCCACCGAGCAAGGAGTAGGCCCGTACGGCCAAGGCGTAGTCGTAGACGGAGGTGAACCGGTCCGGGTTCCGGGCCCACTGCTCAAAGGAGCCGGCGGTGAGGCGGGACGGTACGGAACCCCGCTTGCCGGCGTCGGCAAGACCGACCGTAACGGTGGCTGCGGCGACCACCCCCTGCGGTGTGTCCAGTCCCCAGGTGCCGATCTGCGGCGTGCGAACCGTAACCCCGGCGTCGGCGCAGTTGAGGGTGGTGCGCTGCCATTGGCGTGCGTTCTGCTCGGTCACGGCGACAGGCAGCACTGTCGGGTCGGCGCACAGCCGCCGGGCCTCGTCGCCGGTGCCGCCGTCTGCCGCGACCTTGCGCAGGGCGGCCCTGTTGAGGCGCTCCGCGCCCTCCTGACTCACGTCGCCGGACTTCTCCTCACCGTCGAGGGCCGTGATCAGGCCGGGGTCCTGGCGGGACCAGCCCGCCAGCGACCGCAGCCGTTCGACGAAGAGGGAGGCGTCCGGGTCGCCGAGGTAGGAGTCGGGATCGCGTACGGTCCCGTCGTCGAGCCGTTCGCCCTCCAGCCGCTTCACCACCGGCGCGAACACACTGTCCGGCGATCCAGCGCCCTTCAGGACGTGGACCAGGTAGTAGAGCTGTTCGTACGGAAGAGTCGCCGCACCATCCCGCAGCACCGCCTCCCACGTCGTGCGGTCGACGTCGGGCCGCTCGCCCGCCGCCTCCTGGATCAGTACGTAGTGGTAGGTGTCGTTCAGCCGGTCCGCCCTGGTGCTGGGCGTGAGGTGCGCGAAGTCGTCCGTGTGGGGCGCCGCGATCCCGGTGAGAGCGGCAGGCACGGGCTCCTTGAGCAGGTGCAGCGCGCTCGCCAGCGCGGCACTCTGGTCGAGAGGACGATGCTTTCCGGCCAGCGAGCGCAGCCAGTCGGCGGTGACCGACCGGTCCGCAGGCGACAGATCCCCGAGCCGCCCCAGCGCCTTCAGAACGTCGAGGGCCGCCCACGTGGCGCCGAGACGGGCCGCGTCACCGTCATCACCGAGTGCGGAGTCGACATACCAACCGCCCTTCGCCCGCTGCTTGTCCACGGCCTTCGCGTCGGCCCCGCCGAGCGCCTCCGAGGCGCCGGCCTGCCGCAGCGCGATCAGCCAGTCGCGGCCCCAGAGCGACGAGGACTCCAGTGCTTCACTGCGCAGCGACGAAACCCGCGCGGCGGGCGCGCTCGTCTTGGGGTCGCGGCCCAGTTCGGACAGCGTCCGCAGCGCAAACGACTGCGCCTGGGGACCGGCCGGCTGCTCACGCAGGAAGGGCGGGTAGTAGTAGCCGTTCTCCTTGCTGACCAGCAATTCGAACTGCCTGGCCGCGGCGGATTCCTGAGGCCTGGAGTCCCCGGACGCCGATGTACATGAGGTCAGAAGAGCGGCGGACACGGCCACCCCGACAAGACGGCGTACCGGCTTTCTGTCGCGCGGCATCGCACCGAGTTTCACCGAACGCCCCCGTGCATCGTTCAACGAATTGTTTCCAAAATTCAAGTGGCCGGCTCACGCGGAAAGGCGCCACACCGCCGGGCCCTGACGGTGTGACACCTCAATTCAGCTCGAGTGATTCAGCTCAGCGACGCGGATCAGGCGGCGCCGGCGTAGGCGCACTTCTCACTGACGTTGATCGAGCTGGTCACCTGCGCCGAGCCGCAGCTGCGGGTCGACACGTACACGGTGGACCAGTTCGGGCGCATCTGACCGTATGTGTCGGAGATGTTGGCGTTGGTGTTCTTCCAGCGGACCTCGCCCAGGGAACTGCTCTTCATCGTGAGCGTGGCCTCGGGGTTCTTCGAGATCTTGATGGAGACGCTGACGCCGTGAGCCTCCAGCTCGGCGCGGTTCTGAATCCACTTGGCCTTCGCCGGGTTGCTGCCCGACATCTTCGTGGACGCCTTCCAGTCGCAGGCGCTCGAGTAGGCGCCGCAGTGCCAGGCGTTGATCGAGATCTTGTTGCCGCCCGGCAGGCCCACAATAGTGGAGGCGGAGGTGGCCTGGGCCGGAGTCGCCGAGAACGCGAGAGCGCCGACCGCGAAAGTGGCAGCAGCCCCGGACATCAGGCGCATACGTATGCTCTTATTCAATTCGTTATCTCCCCGTGAGATTTCCGAAACGGCTCTTCTTGGCCGAGCCGTCGGATACGGCGCTCAGGTCATCGTGCGCCGATTGCGGCTCCAATTAGTACATGACAAGAGTCCAGTGGCTCAACTTTATCGGTCAACGTAAAGAGTTGCCCATGTCACATGAGGGAATGGAACCGGAACACGGAAAGCTACATCACGCTGACCTCGGGATCTCGAATTGCCCGGATTCACCTGGTTGGGTCTCTTTGCAGGTAACCTCGACTTGATGTCCCGCTGGACCTGCCATAGGCCGCGTGGGCCGGTCCGGAGCATGGCGCCCGGGGCTTCCCTTTCATGTTCATGGAGGAGGACGGCTTCGCCAGAGGCGGTGGCGAGGCAGAGAGACTCGCCCTGGGTGCCTCCGCTGAACGACGGCCTGCCGGCTCGCTGCTCGCGCCAAGCCGCCGATTTGGGACCGCCCAATACCAGCCACCTACACCCGCAGACCCCGCTACAGGCACATCCGTGAGGAACGCAGCGCCTTCCCGCGGCTTGTCGCCGCTACGCGGCGTCGACTTCACACGGAACGCCTGCGGCACCAGCCATGGGCCAGGGGCAACCGCACGACCCATGCCAGGACCTCGACCAGATGCTTACCAGCGGTCCCGCCGCGGAAGGGGAGGCGGAACTGTTGAAGTTCAGCCCTGCTTGGTGCATGCCTTCTGCTTCGCCAGTCCCGACACGATCCCGGACACCTCACCGATGACGGCGTCCTTGTCCTTGATCCGCTCCGACATCGTGACCTCGGCCGAAGGGCTGCGCCCGTACGACAGGACCGTCTTCACCCCGTCGTGGGTCTTCTTCTCGTTCACGACCCAGTCGACTCCCTTCACCGACGTGCACGAAGCCGACTCCGGAACGTCAGAGATGTTCCCGCATCGGAGAACAACGTCACCGTCCCCCCATACGGCCACCCCCTTCTGCCCGGAATCGTTGCGCTCATGTCCCCCCAGCTTCTGCGGCGCCTTGCCTACCAGACCGGAACATGCGGCACTGTCACCTCCCGGAGCCCCGGACACGTTGTAGGAGCGCGACGAAGTCCCGCACGCCGCAAGAGCGGCAGCACACACAGTGATCGCACCGACCTGTGCCAAGCGTCGGCCAAAGGTCATCTCCATGAGTCATCCCTCATCTAGGTCACCCGGTTACGGGCTTTCTTCGGTCAAGGGCGCACCGCAGGACGCGGCACGCGGCACTCTCGTACGGAACACCGGCCGCGCCAGTGGCCGGGTTCAGTCCTCACGAACGCTGAGCAAGTCGCCGGGCTGGCAGTTCAGTTCACGGCAGAGGGCAGTCAGGGTGGAGAAGCGGATCGCCTTCGCGCGGTCGTTCTTCAGCACGGAGAGGTTGACCACCGTCACCCCGACCCTGGCCGCCAGTTCGGACAGCGTCATACCGCGCTCGGCCAGCAGCCGGTCCAGGTGGACCTGGACCCGGTGTTCCTCCTCCGGCGGCATCAGACCAGCCCCTCGGTGTCGGCGCGTAGCTTCGTGCCGCGCCGGAAGACCTCGCCCAGGGCCAGGATGAGGAAGGCGAGCAGGACGTACTGGCCGGTAAAGGTAGCCGAGAACGGGATCTGGCCGGCCGAGGAGGTGCCGCTCACCAGCGCCTGTGTGGTGAGCGCGGGCAGCACTGGGGAGAGGACCGCCTGCACCAGCACTGTGAGTCCCATTGCACTCAGGCGTCGGGCGTTCTTCGGTACGAAGACGTCGCCGTTGCGCAGGGTCCTGGCCATCTGAAGGAGGAGGACCAGGATGAGGAGCAGGAGCAGGCTGCCGATGACCTGCGGCAGGGCGAGCAGCAGCCGCTGGCCCAGGCCGGGGTGAGAGAAGACGAGGTCGGCCTGGTGCGTGCCGGTGAGAGTCATGCCGTTGCCGGCCGCCGCGTCGGTTACGGCGCCCGGTACCCGGGTCGTGGTCCCGACCTTGACCTCGCGGGTGTCCACCGGGTCGATGAGGCCGACCACGCCGAGCGCCGGGAGCAGCACCCCGAAGACGCCGACCAGTGCAGTGGCCAGACCCAGAGCTGCCTCCAGCAACCGATTGCCCCTCTGGCCCCACCAGGACTTCGTACCCATAGTTCCCCCTGCCCCGAGCGTATCTATCGCTTATCGATAGCATCGATAAGCGATAGTATCGATAAGCGATAGGTGCGCTGTCAAACTCAGAAGGTGATAGCGGGTCAGTTGGGCCTCATCAGAGTCCCAGGGATGGCACTACCGTTGACAGAACAGAAGATCCACAACACAAGGCGACCGCCGAAGGCCAATCAGCCCTGGATGGTCCACTCCGGCACACCCACAGACGAGCGTCACAGCACGAAGAGAGATGAATGGGCGCCATCGTGATCACGATGGCGCCCATTCCGTCGGTGCAGCTTGAGTACTTTCGTCGGCGCCCCGGCGAACCAGGTGAGGGACGCGTTGGGCATGCTCCTGGCCGATGCCGACCTGCGGCAGGCCATGGCGGAGCGGGCCCGTGCGTACGGCGGTCCGGACGCGGCCGACAGGCTCGTGGACGAGATCCTGACCGCCGCCGCACCAGCTGACCGGCTACCGGCAGATGTGGAGCGTCGGCGAGGACCGCGGTTGCCGACCTGCTCGTGCCGGCACCGTTGTGTCTCCAGTCCAACCCACCGAGCTCGCCCGCGCCCTTGACGATGAGTTCGTACCGCACCGTCAGAGCCTGCGGCCCTATCGGGACAGCCGCAGGTGCCAGCCGTCATCGTGGCGGACAAGGGTGGGAGTGTAGGTCTCGGGGGCCGGGCGGCCGGCCTGCTCCCAGGAGGTGAGCCAGCCGCGCAGGACGGCCAGGGACGGGGAGTCGGGCCGGTCGGCGAGGAGCGTGCCGTCCTGCTGGAGGACGGCGGCCGTGGTGGGGGTGGAGTGGCCGATGGCCCACAGGTCCGGGCGGAGCCCGGCCATGGTCAGCTGCGGGTCGGCGAGGTGAGCGGCGAAGGTGCGCCAAGACGGCCAGTCGACCTCTCCGGCGGCGTACGGCTCGGTGTGGGCGTCCTTCAGCAGCAGGGTGAGCGCGGTGCGGGCGCCGGTGTGCAGGTGGTCGTCCTTCTCGCGCCAGGCGATGGAGATCCACGACGGGCCGGGGACCCGCGTCTCCCCATCCACCCACCGGCCGGGCAGGTCGAGGTTGTCCTTCGGGGAGGTGGTCGCCTCGATGTACCCACCGGTGAACACCGCCTCCACGGACGGCTCCCCGCCGCGGATGCGGATCTTGGCGACCACGGTCATGTTGGGCACGGGAGCGATCGGCAGCGGGGCGACGATCAGGCCGCCGTCGGTCACCTGGTCCGCCCACGCCTTGGGCAGCAGGGGCGGGGTGCACCAGGCCACCATCCGGTCGTACGGCGCCTTGTCCGGGAAGCCGGCGGTACCGTCCGCGGCATGGCAGCGGATGTTGGCGAGGCCGCGCTCGTGGTGAATGAGGTTCGCCCACTTCACCAGGTACGTGTCGATGTCGAGGCTGGTCACCAAGCCGGTGGGGCCCGCGAGTTCGGCGAGCAGGGCGCCTGAGTAGCCGGAGCCGGTGCCGAACTCGGCAATGTTCATGCCCGGGCGGACGTCGAGGGTGGTGAGTTCACGGTGGATGACCTGCGGGTTGGAGCGGTGCGGGGTGGCGCCGCGGCCTTCGTGGTGGGTGTAGTGGCGTTCGGGGACGGTGGTGGCGGCGTCGGTGACGGCGGTCAATGCTCACTCCTTCGAGGGGCGGGGCACTCACATGCGACAACTGCTCCCGGCGGGTGAGGGACACGCGCCCGGCAGCGTGCGGGCAGGTCAGATCGTCAGGGCGGTGTGGCGGTGCCACCCGGCGGCGGTGTATTCACTGACGGGACCGTGCCCGGGCAGGTCGGCCCAGGCGTGGTACACGACCGGCGGCGGGGCGAAGCGGGCTCCAAGACACCAGTTAAGGCACTGGCGGAGCAGGGCCGCGGCGAGCACGGCACCCAACGAGGTCTCCATACAGGCGGCGCGTCCCGGCCACAGCCGGGCAGTGTGCCGCACGGCTCCCACCAGGGCCTCGGCCCGGTCCGTGCCGAGCGCGGCTCCCCCGCCCCCCAGCGCTGATCCCGTTAAGCGTTCAGGATTCACCCCGTGGAAGATTCTTACTTGGACGGGATTATTTTGTACGAATGCGGCATCAGTTGAGGGCGCCGACGCGTGCGGCAAGTCCGCGGAGTTCGGTGGTGGTACGGCCGGAGACCAATAGGCCGGAGACCAGTGATTTGACTGCGGGGCGGGCGTGGGTCTCCTCGGGTGCGTAGTGTTCGGCGGCCAGGAGGGCGCGGATACATTCGTCGCGGCGGCCCCACCGGCCGAATGCGGTGGCGATGTCGGTGTAGTAGCGGGCCCGGCGCTCGGTGCTGGGTAGGTTTCCGGGTGCCACGTCCCGGGCGGCTGCGAGGGCGGCGGAGGGGTCGCCTGCGGAGTTCTCGGCGGAGATGCGGTGGAGTTGGACGGTGGTGGGGCTGAAGCCGCCGCCGTGGTCGCGCAGCAGTACCGTGCCGCCGAGTTCCTTGGCGATGGCAGCGGCCTCGTCGGTCAGTTCGCGCATTCCGGCCGCGTCGCCGGCAGGGGCGGCGGTGTAGGCGGCGGACTGGATGAGCAGGCCGCGCTCGGCGGCGTGGTCTGGTCCGCCGGCGCGCAGGGCGGGGTGGTCTGCGGCGGTCAGGGCGATGGACATCGCCTGCTCGTGCCAGTCCGCTCGGCGAGCGAGGACGGTGAGTTGACGTGCGGCTTCAGCGACCAGCACGGCGTCGCCGCTGGCCTCGGCGGTTTGCCGGGCGCGGTCGGCGGCCATCCATCCGAGTTGCTGCTCGTCGAGCTTGATGAGCATGCGGGTTGCCAGCAGGTAGCTCTTGGGCAGCAGCACGCCGTGCTCCGGTGCGCCGCCGCCCAAGTTGCGTGCGTGGGCTGCGCAGATGAGTCGGGGCAGGCGTACGGCGAGGCTGCCGTAGCGGCAGGCGTGGAAGTCGGTGTAGGCGCGGGAGAGGTCAGTGTGCAGGGCGGCGGTAGGCGGGACGGTGATGTCGGTGTGCAGGCCGAGCATCGCGTCGCGGATGCGCCCCACGAGCAGTGCCCCAAGTGCGGCTTCGTTCCTCGGGGGACTGGCGGTGGAGGCCAGCGGGGCGCCGGCGGCCGTGGCGGCCGTGACCGCGAGGTTCGCTAGTAACTGCCGTCGCCGCATCGGATCCTCACCGTCCTGCCTTGCCGTACCCACCAGCGTAGGTGGGGGGAGGCGGGGGTAGGCGGTGGTTGGCCCGATCGCGTGCCCATGTCGAACGTCTGGCGAAGGAGTCAGACCGAGCGCCTGCGGCGCGATGTCCAGCGCGTGGGCGAAGCGCCGGAGCACCACCGTGTCCGTCAGTGGCGAGACGCCGCGCTCGTAGCGGGAGACCTGGGCTGCGGAGTAGCCGCTCAGCTCGCCGAGCTGAGCCAAGGTCAGGCCCCGCTTCTTGCGTGTTCGGCGGACCAGCTCGCCTGGATCCTCGTCCGCTGCGGGTAATGCCCGTGCTCTGACCGCGTCCATACCGTCCCCGCCCGTAGCCGAGAGGTGTGCCGTCCTCACCGTAGCGGCGCCCACCGAGCCGGGGCAGACACTTTGCACCAGATGCAAGCGGCTTTGCATGTGCTGTCAGCGCCCCTGCCGCGTGGGCGGCGAGCGAGGTGTCCTCGAAGGGCAGGTGACCCGCAGCCGGCGGGTCACCGCTCGCATGGAGGTGTGCGATGAGCACGATGCGGAGGGCCGCCGTGGTGGGACTCGGCGGTCAGGCCCAAAAGGATCACCTTCCCGCTCTGGCCGAGTGCCGGCTGGCCGAACTCGTGGGCGTGTGCGATGCGGACTCGCAGCGCACGACCGCGCAGGCCGACCGTTGGCAGGTGCCCGGCTTCACCGACTTGCCGCGCCTGCTGGATGAGGTGCGGCCGAACTTCGTCATCGCTGCGGTACCGCACCACGTCGGCCGGGAGGTCATCACCACGTGCGCCGAGGCGGGGGTTCACGTGATGAAGGAGAAGCCGTTCGCCATCGACCCGCACGAGGCAGCCGAGCTGGCCGCGCTGTGCGAGAAGACGGGGATCGAGCTGATGGTCACGGTCCAGCGGCGCTTCCACCCCCTCTACCCGGCCGCCGCCGAGCTGCTGGAGCAGATCGGCACCCCCTACCTGGTCGAGGGCCGGTACACCTTCCACTGTCCCGACCCGGCCGGCGGCTGGCGCGGCAGGGCGAAGCTCGCCGGCGGCGGGTGCCTGGCCGACATGGGCTACCACCTGATCGACCTGCTGATCTGGTATCTCGGCCTGCCCGACCGGCTCTTGGCCGACACCTCGTCCGCGGCCGTGCCCGGCGCCGACTACGACGCCGAGGACACCGCCCTGGTCCACCTCGCCTACGACTCCGGTCTGTACGGCTCGCTGCTGGTCTCGCGCTCGGTGGGACCGAAGACCGAGCGGCTGGCCGTCACCGGCCCGTACGGGACCGTCACTGTCGAGCGCGGCACCGTGCAGCGCCTGGATCCATCCGGGCAGGTGGTCGAGTCGCTGGTTCGGGAGCCGGCGTGGCCGTGTGCGCCCGCCGCGCAGATCGACTGCTTCTGCCACGTTCTGGACCGCTCCCGGCCCAACACCTCAGGCCCGGCCGCGCATCTGCCGCACGCCGCGTTCTTGGCCGCCGCCTACGCCTCGGTCACTACCGCCCGCCCCGTAGACCCCAAGGGATTCCTGGCATGAACGACTCCCCGCTCGCCCTGCTCGGCGGCGAACCGGCCATCACCGCTCCGGGCCCGCACTTCGCGTGGCCGCCGATCGAGGACGCCGACCGGCGTGCGGTCGCCGCACAGTTGGAGACGTCCGTCTCGATCCCGGACCGCTCCGGCGTCGTGGCCGAGCTGGAGGACGCGCTCGCCTCCTACCTCGGCGTCCGGCACGTCGTGACCACCTGCACTGGCACCGCCGCTCTGCACTCGATGTACGCAGCCGCCGGGATCGGCCCGGGGGACGAGGTGATCGTCCCCGCGCTCACCTTCCATGCCACCGCCACCCCGCTGTTCCATCTCGGCGCCCACCCGGTCCTCGCCGACGTCGACGACCGTGGCCAGCTAGACCTGGACGCTGCCGCCCGTCACATCACCGCGCGGACGAAGGCCGTCGTCGCCGTGCATTTGTGGGGGCTGCCCGAGGACATGGACGCGCTGGTCTCTTTCGCCAACGACCACGGCGTGATGTTGCTGGAGGACGGCTCCCACGCGCACGGCGCCACCTGGAACGGTCAGCGCACCGGCACCTTCGGCACGGCTGCGGCCTTCAGCCTCAACGGGCCCAAGCCGCTGTCCGCTGGCGAGGGCGGCTTCGTCGCCACCGACGACGCCGAGCTGTACTACCGGGTACTGCTCCACGGCCAGTACAACAAGCGGTGCCGCCGCGAGATCCCTGCCGATCACCCGCTGGGCCGCTTCGCGGTGACCGGCATGGGCCTCAAGCTGCGGATCCACCCGCTGGCCGCAGCCCTCGCACGCGCCCAGCTCTCCCGCCTGGACGGCCACCTCGCGGGGCGAAGGGTCATCGCCGCCCGCATGTGCGCAGCGCTGGAGTCGGTACCGGGGATCCGGGTGCCTCACGTGCCCGCTCCAGCGGTGCCCTCGTGGTACGCGCTGCCGCTGCGCTACGAGCCGGCCGAGCTCGGCGGCTTGCCGCTCCAGCGGTTCCTCGACGCCCTTCACGCCGAGGGCGCCACCGAGGCCGACCAGCCGGGATCCACCTGCCCGCTGAACACCCATCCGCTCTTTCAGGCCCCCGGGGACCTGCTGGCTGGCTACGCTGACCATCACAGCTTCGCCGCCGGGAGCTTCCCGGCCGCCGGGCACGTGCACAACACCACGTTCAAGCTGCCGGTGTGGAATCGCGAGGACCACGTCCGCCTCGCCGACGCCCACACCGCAGCCATCGTTAAAGTCGCCACACACGCGAAGGACTTGCTGTGAGCACCTCGACCGTCACCCCTACCCTTCTGGACGACCTCACCCGTTCCGCCGAGCTCGACGGCATCGAGAAGACGGTGGTCGGCGCCGTCATCGCCGACACGGACGGCAGGGTGCTGCTGCTGCACCGTACGGCCGACGACTATCTCGGCGGCCTGTGGGAACTGCCCTCCGGCGGCGTGGACGACGGTGAGACACTGGTCCAGGCCCTGCGTCGCGAGGTGGCCGAGGAAACCGGTCTGAGCGTCGAGGCCATCGGAGACTATCTGGGGCACTTCGATTACCGGTCCGGCAGCGGGCGGCGGACACGCCAGCACAACTTCACCGCCACGGTCACCGGTGAGACGGTGCAACTCACCGAGCACGACGACCACCTGTGGGCCGACACCGACGAACAGAGCAGGGTCTCCAGCGCCGTCCAGACCATCCTGGACACCTGGAGCCAGCAAACCTCCTGACCCACCACGCAACCAGCCAGCCGGGCCCCAGCCGCACCGCCTCCGGGCGTCTGCGGCCGGGGCCCTGAACTGTCCCGCCCAGCCCGCTGAGTGGACCAGGTCGTGGACAGCGAACTGGTCGGCGCCGGTACTCGGCCCACACCGCCCGTCCTTCGAATCCGACGACCGTGCGGACTCTCCTTTCACACTGAAATCACCTGAACTCCTGTGCGGTCCGGGCGGGTCGGGCGAGTGGCGCCAGCAGGCCGTCGCGGGCCAAAGATCCTGTTCGGTCACGAGGCTGGCGAGGAAGGTTCCGACCTCGGCCAGCACTGCGGCCCGCTCGGCGGACCCGTAGACGATGAAGTCGTCGGCTGCGGCGTCGTAGGCGCGTACGTGGCTGTGCGGGCCGGTGCAGACGAGCGCACGCGCGATTTCAGGCAGGCCGAGGCTGAGGGCACCGCACCCTCCGGAGCGGACGAGGTGCAGCAGGTCGGTGGTGACGCGCTCCCAGTCGCCGACCTTCGGCCAGTCGGCGCCTCCGCCCAATTCGCGGTTGAGCCCGTAGTCGAGGAGCCAGTCCGGCGGCGCCGGCCGGGCTGCCGCGCGGTCTGCTGCTCGACCACGCGGCGGGCGAACCGCAGCATGTCCAGATGCGAGGTCGGCTGGTTCACCTGCTCGCTGTCCTGTGCCATCGAACCTTGATCGCGTGTCACCGAAGATTGATCACTCCGGCTCCAGTCGCAGAGTGGCCTGGTGTATCCCGAACCCCTGGCAGGGCCGCTCCAGGCAGGACTACACGTCAAGCCCATTTCTCTCACCACCGCGAGTGTCCTGTATCAGATGATCTGGTCTTCGGGTGGAGCTACGACCTGTGGCGACCAGATCGGTTGAGACGCCAGGGCACTGGAAATCGCAGTCGGTTCGGTCCCCGATGGTCGGAAACCGGGTGGTTTCTCAGCGGATCTGGTTCGGCTCCGTCGTCGTTAGTTGTCCAAGCGCCGGCTCATGAGGACGTCATCGACGAACTGGCCGTCGGTCCAGCCTTCATCTTCGACCGTGCAGTGCCACGGGGCCGCAGCGCCTTGCTGTCCGCCGCTTCCCTCACCGGGCGGTCCGGACAGTGCGATGGTGAAGAGTGGCGCGCATTGGCCCGGTCGGCTGGAGTAGCAGGTCGGCTGTGGGCGTGACTGTCCCTGGGTCGATGTCCAGGTGGAAACGCTGGGCGAGTGTCGCGAGAACGAGCGCCATCTCGACCAGAGCGAAGCGCGCGCCGAGGCAGGCGCGGGGGCCGCCGCCGAAGGGGAACCACGCGTTCTCGGGTGCGGTGTCCTGTCGGCCGGCGTCCCAGCGTTCGGGGCGGAAAGCGTCGGGGGCGGGGAACCAGCGCGGGTCCCGGTGTGTGGACCATGGGCTGCACCAGATGGCCGTCCCGGCCTTGATTTCCACTCCTCCCAGGGTGGCGCCGTCCCGTGCTCTCCTGGGGGGAGTGTTCCACGCGGGTGGATATAGCCGCAGGGTTTCCTTGACGATCTGTCTGGTCCAGCTCAGCCGGTCGTAGTCGTCGAAGGCTGGTGGGCGCCCGGCGAGGACGTGGTCGAGCTCTGAGGCGAGCCGGTCCCGTGCGTGAGGGGAGGCGGACAGGAGGTACCAGCACCAGGTCAGCGCGGTGGCGGTTGTCTCGTGGCCGGCGGCCCAGAGGGTCACTGCCTCGTCGCGTACCTGCCGCGCGGTCAGTCGGCGGCCGTCGTCGTCCCGGACTGCGAGCAGCCTGCCCAGCATGTCCTCCCCTTCATCGGCCTCGCACGCTGCTGCCTGGCGGGCGCGGATGAGGCGGTCGATCTCGGCATCGACCGTTGCGACTGCTGCTAGCAGGCGTCGCCGCGCCGGTGTGCGCACCCAGGACGGCATGAGGATCCCAAGGCCGCGCACCTCGGCGGCGACCTCCCGTCCGGCGGCCGTCATCGCGTCGGCGAGTCTGTGGGACTGGTCTCCGAGATCATTTCCGAAGAGTGTGCGGGCCACGATGCGCTGGGTGAGCACGCTCATCTCCCGCCGCACGTCGATCCGCTGACCGCCCTGCCAGCCCTGTGCCGTGGCCACGGCACAGTCGACCATCGTCGTGGCGTGTCCGCGGACCTGCCGGGGACGGACGGCCGGCTGGACGAGGCTTCGCTTGTGACGCCAGTCGGGGCCGTGGCTGCGGATGACGCTGTCCCCGACGAGCCGTTTGAACGCCCAGCAGATGTCGAGGGGCTGGTAGCAGTGTTCCTCGCTGCGGAGCAGTTCCGCGATGTGCTCGGGATGCGAGAGCAGGACTATCCGCATCGGACCGAGCGACCAGGTCACGACATCCCCGAAGTCGTCGCGCAGGCGTACGAAAAATGCTAACGGGTCCTGGCCGAACGCGGGAAGACTGCCGAGCAGCGGTAGCCCACGCGGACCGGTCACGGGTACGAACGGGACAGCGGACACACCCGAGCCAACGAGCCGACGATTGAACGGACACTATGGGCCAGAACGCCTGAGGCGACAAACGTCTTGGACCAGATCGTCCGAGACCGGGGCCAGGTTGACTGAGATGAGACAGCGAGTCTCGATCGTGGTGACATCTGCAATGGTCTCGACGTGTCGCATCAGTGCGTGTGAAAGATCAGCTCGACACCTGTGCGCGCTCAGAATGTGATGCCTCGTGTCTTCCCACAGTTCCACCCAGGCGTCGCTGGAAGAGTCCGCGTCGCTCTCCGCCATGGCGTTTAAGGCCTCTGTCGCCTTCTCGAATTTGTCCAGGACCCACTTCGAGTCTGCGGGATCGTCCCGCAGGTCCGGGTAGTCGCCGAACTCCAGCCGCTCGCGGGCGCCGCTACCTTTCGTTGCTGGGATGTACAAGCCATCGTTCAGTGCCTCGTATAGGGCCGTACTCGCGTCGACACGCGCCCGCTCCGCCGCTTGGTGAAACGCTTCGGAGTCGACCGTGCCGTTTTCGAGCAGGCGAAACGTCCGCCCCAAGAGGTTGTCCCACGCGGCCATGGCCCTACGCACCTGCACGACCCGAGCAACCTGAGCACGCTGCATCTCGGACTGCCGATTTGCTTCGGCATGGGCATGAGCCGAGTCGCGCTCCGCTGACGCCTCTCGGAGCGCTCGCTTTTGCAGCTGAAGGGGCCCGTAGAACGTAGCGGTGCCTGCGACGATCGCACCGCCTAGCGCCCCCAGCAGACTGTACACCGCGTCCGACACGGTCACCCTCCGTAGTCAAGCAGCCCGAGTTCACTCAAGCATCGGTGGCACGAACTTACGGGTGGCCAAACTTCGCTGACAACGCTCAATGTTCGATGACACGGGACACTCGCTCCTCTCCGTGCGGTCGTGTCCCCACCTGCTGAAGAATTCGAACACGTGCTCTAGCCTGAGTATGCACCGTGTAGAGCACCTCACCGAAACCCAGGAGCGCGTCCTGCGCTGCATCCGGCACGCAATCGCCGACCGCGGCGAGGCGCCGACAGTGCGGGAGATCGGAGAAGCGGTCGGCATGCGCATCGGTAGCGTGCACTACCAGCTGGTCGAGCTGGAGACGAAGCAGGCGATCGTCCGCACGCCGGGCCCAGCGAGAGGGATCCGGCTCGCATGACCGGTCCGGGGCGCTACCACCTGCTGCTCACCACCAGCGGCCAGCCGATACAGCACGGCTGGTGGTGGAGCGAGGCGACCGCGCGCCGCAAGTTCGCTGGCTGGAAGGACGAGTACAGCAGCATCTCGAACGCCCAGGTCACCCTCACCGACGAGGAGACCGGCATGGTGTTGACGACCTGGCCAGAGGAACCGTGAGCGTCTGCCATCCTGACGAGGATCAAGGAGGCGACGCCATGGCCCACCGCCCGTACCCGAGCCGCGACCGTGCACGAAAGCAGCTCGACCGGCACTGCTACGAGCTGGGCCCCGCCCCACGCCGGCCACTCACGGACTTCGAGCACCAGCTCCTCGACGGCACCGCGACCATCGCCAAGACGATCGAGCCCATGACCACGTCCATCGCGCGCGACGTGCCACCTATCGACGAGTACCGCCTGTCGACACGCTGACCCCGCGGCCTCCGGCTACTCGGCCGGATCCTCCGTGGCGTGCCGGACCGCCGCCTTCACATCCCTGCTCCACCTCATGCCGGCCCTCCCCGGACGCCTTGGCGTACGCGGTAACGGCTGCATGCGCGGCCACGGTCTCCTCGCGCCAGCGGCGCCACTGCGCGTCGTGATCGCCGATCTCCTCGCAAGCGAGTTGATCAAGCCCGTTCTGGCCGACCGCCGGCGCGAGCAGCACCGCAATAAGTCCTTCAGCAGTAATCCCCACGCACGACTACGCCCCCGTCGGTCGAAGAAGGAATCGGCGGGGGCGTTGTCGTGCTCGGGCTGCGCGTTAGGGCTTGCGGTGGCGTCCGCGTCCGGGGGCCATCGGCGGCCGTCCGTCTCGGGCCGTAACCATGATCTGTGTCGCCTCGTTGCTGATGCCGTGGAGCATCCGTTGCGCGGCGGCGTAGTTGTCCACGGTGGTCACCGGCACCCACTGGTAGCCGTCCCACTCCATGATCATCCGGGGGGTGTTTCGGTCCAGGTGGGCGGCGCGCTCCGGGCCGGTGCCGAGGGTGACGGCGCGGCGTTCACCGACTGGCCGCCGGCGTGCGGCGCGGCGGTCCGCCCATTCGCTCAGCGGCTCGTCTTCCGGCTCATCCATCGCTCACCCTCCCTCGTTCTCGGGGTCAGACCTTAGCCCACGTCGCGGCCTGTCCCTCGGGTGTGACGATGAACTCGAACTCTTCCAGCGGCGGTGCGCCGTCGGTGCGCCACCGCGTCACCTTCTCTTCAACGGCGTCCCAGAGGCGTTCGGGTCCGCCCTGGCGGACTGTCCAGGTGTCGCCGTCCTGTGCGAGCGCGGCCCATGACTCCTGTTCGACGTCGAGGAGCACATGTGTCTCCCGGCCGTCCCACGTGAGGGTGACGCGCTGGGCCTGGGGGGCGGCGAGCTGGGCGACGAAGCGCGTGTTCCAGTCGTTCAGCACGTCGGGCGCGAGGGTGGCGGGGTGCTCGTGTCCGGCGTTCAGGTCGGGGAGGGTGCCCAGGGGCGGCGGGAGTTGGGGGCGGGCGAGCATGAAGGAAACTTGGCCGCCGAGGAACCGGCCGCGTGCGGTGCCGTCCTCGCCCACGGTGAGGCGGGCGAGTTCGGAGGCATACAGCCAGCCGGACAGAGTGGCGAGGATGGTCCCGCCGGGCCGGGTCTGCTCCACCCACGTGTAAGGGAGATCGACCACGCCGCAGGTGGCGATCAGCCGGTCATACGGTGCGCCGTCGGGGCAACCGGCCAGACCGTCACCCACGATCACACGCGGGTAGTAGTCGCAGGTCCCGAGGGCTACCCGGGCCGCGGCGGCAACGTCGGTGTCGACTTCCACGGACGTCACGCGGTCGTCGCCGAGCCGGTGGCACAGGAGTCCGGTGGAGTAGCCCGATCCGATTTCCAGCACCCTGTGCCCGTCCTGCACGCGTAGCTCTTCCAGCATGCGCACCACCAGGGACGGCAGGGTGCGGGACGAGGTGGGGGCGCGCAGGATCTCGCCGCGGATGTCGCGGGGGGCGATGGTGCCGGCGATCTGGGTGACCAGGGAGTCGTCGTCGTAACAGCGCTCGAGCCATCGGGGATCGTCGGGCATGACCGACCGCCATGCGGTCGGTGCGGAGCCGGGTGCGGGCTCGAAGAAGCCGCCGCTCAGGAACTCGTGCCGGGGTACCTCTTCGACGGCTGCTCGCCATGGTGCGGTGCGGAGGTGTCCGCCGGCGGCCAGCCGGTCGGCGAGCGCCAGGCGTAGGGCTTTGTCGTCGTCGCTCACGTGGTGTTCTTCCTCTCCAGCAGATCAGCCATGGCCGCGATCATGGGCAAGCCGGTCTCGGGCTCCAGCCACGCCCACTGTCCCGAAGGGTTGCACTCCAGAAACCACCATGTCCCCTCGCGGTCTATGGCGAAGTCGAAAGCGCCGAAGACCAGCCCGAAAGAGGCGAGATACCGGTACAGGGCTGCAGTCAGGTCGTCCGGGGGCGTGACGGTGGTGTAGGTGAGCCGGGTGTAGTCGGTGCGCCAGTCCAGCAGGTCCGAGTCGATCCGGACGGTGAACACGTGGCCGCCGATCACCGTGACCCTCGCGTCAGCCGCCTTGTCCACGCGCTGCTGGAACAGGTGGGCGGTGCCGGCTACCTCGTCGTCGATGTCGTCGGCGGTGACCTCGTCCACCTTCACCGTGCAGGAGATGCCCTCGGCGTCCTGGTAGAGCGGCGCGGCTAACGGCTTGTAGATCACCGGCCCATGCTGCTTGACGAATGAGCGGGCCGTGTCGGGCGTCGAGGTGATCAGGGTGGGCGGGAGCTGGAACCCGGCCGCCGCGGCGGCGGCGAGGCCGGATGGTTTGAACTCCGCGTCGCCGATGCGGTGCGGGTGGTTCACGTACAGGCAGCCCGGGAGGGAGGCGATGATGCCGCCGAGCCCGTAGCGGGCCTGGGCAACGGCGAAGCGGGCCATCTGCTGATCGAGGTGAGGGAAGGCAAAGCCGGACGGGCGGCGGTAGTACAGAGACCGTACGTTCCCGAGGTCGGCGGTACGCGACGGCGTGGTCAGGGTGCCTTGGATGCCGTCGCTGGTGATGGTGGCCGCAACAGACAAGGTGGCGGGGAAGTCCCCGGAGTCGAACCGCACGACCGGGACACCCCGGCCGTGCAGTTCGTCAATCACCAGGTCGGTTGTGGGGTCGTCCAGGTTGGTGACGACCAGGACCGGACCCGGATGCGTCACTGATCGTTGTCGTTCCCGGTGTCGCTGTCCTGGGTGGTGCCGTTGCCGTCAGGGCTCGTGCCCGTGGGCGGGTTCGTGCCAGTGCTGGTGCCGTGCCCCGGCATCACCACCGGCTGTCCGGTGGCGTCGAAATAGCGGCCGGTCTGGGTGACCGGATCCAGCTCGACGCGCGCGTAACCGGGAGCGAGCGCCGGGTAAGGCGTCATGCGGCGCAGACCCCAGGGGGCCGGGGTGCGGGCTCCTGACGGCAGCGGGGTGCCAGTCGGGACCCGATCGGAGTGAGCGAACAACGTTCCTCCCTTGGTCGGTTGTACGGCTCTTGCTGGACCCTGCCGGGCCGGGGTGTGATGAGCAAGACGGCCCAGCAGGGGGCTTGTGGGGGCCGTCCGCCCCAGGAGAGTGAGCGGACGGCCGTTGTGGTCCCGGAGGTGAGGGACCGTCCCGCGTGCTTCCACCTGCCGGCCGGTGGAAGCACGCGGGGGTGGTGCGTCCCGGTGCCGGGAGCGTGGCGGCCGGTCACCGGCCCCGGGACGTTCAGGGGGCGATGCGGGACCCGCATCGGCAGATGTGGCCACTCGTGTGGTCAGCCAGGGCAGCGGCGTCGGGGCGGCTGTAGCCGAACGACGCATGAGGGGCAGCGCGTACGTCGGTGGTGACGATCGACGCGACCAGGCCGAGCCCGACACCAACCGCACCCAGCAGGGTTGCGCCGGCGGTTCGGCCGTCCGCCTCGGGCATCCTGTGACGGCCGGTCACTGAGGGGCCTTCTTGAGCAGGATTTCGGCCCAGCAGCGTTTCCCCCACGGCAGCAGGTCTGTGCCCCAGCGGTCGGAGAGGGCGTCGACCAGGACCAAGCCCCGGCCCCCGAAGGCGTCCGAGCCGGCATGATGCAGCTCGGGCATGCAGCGACGGGACTTGTCAACCACGGCGACGCGGAGACGGTCAGGCGTCGGCTGCTCCGCGATCACCCGAACACTGTGTGAGTGGCCGTGCCGGACTGCGTTCGTGACCAGTTCGGACATGAGGAGCGCGCCGGTCTCGGCGGCTGCCATGTCCAGTCCCCAATCGGTGCACGCCTCGTGAAGTATCTGCCGGGCCGTGGGAACGCTGGCAGCCTCGCTCGCGAGGGTGATGCTCTGGCGCGGGTACTGCCCTGATCGCATCTGCTCGTCGGTCATGGTCATCGTCACGCCTTGGTCGGGACGGATAAGGGGATAGCCCCGCCCGCGTGCCTCGGAGGGAGAAACGTGCTGGCGAGGCGCCACCGGAGGGCGTTCACGGACAGCCCCTGGCAGCTGATAGTCAGTCAACGCGCAGGGAAGGGGGCGAGGAGACTCCAGAAGGTGACTCCAACTCGGAGTCACAGGTGCGGCGTTGGCCTTAACATCGGCTCCATTCACTACTCGGGGGAGTTGCAGATGAACCGTCTGTCACCGGACCCGCGTGAGGTCGTCACCGGGCTGCTCGGGGATGAACGCCTGCTCAGGGCGTGCGCCGAGCGGGACATGGGCGCAGTGTTCCGGATGCTCAATGCGCGTGGTGTCAGTACGCGGCGAATCGCTGCCGCTGCCGACATCACACAGGGACGCTTGTACGACTACATGAACGGAAAGAGCCGGGTCGAGAAGCTGACCCTCTTCGAGCAGATCGCCGACGCCTTCCACATCCCCGGTCACCTGCTGGGACTGGCTCGCCGGTCATGGGAGCCGGCGCCGGCCCGCGCGGAGCATGAGCGGGCGGACCGGCCACCGCCGGACGGTGACGACCTGGTGGCGGTGGACCACTTCCGCAGCGCTGACCGGCAGACCGGCGGTGGCCGGTTGTACGGCGCTGTCGTCCGGCACCTGTCGGACCGCGTGGCGCCCCGGCTGGTCGACATCGGCAGCGGCCCGCAGGTGTTCGCCGCAGCAGCCGCGCTGACTGAGATGGCCGGTTGGATGGCGCACGACTCCGGACACGACGACCGCGCAGCCCAACACTTCACCCGAGCACTCCCCCTGGCCCGCACCTCCGGGGACCTTCCACTCGCCGCGCACGTCGCCGCGAGCAGCAGCCACCTTGCCCTTGAAACCGGGGACGCGGCCGGGGCTGTCGGCTGGGCCCGGAGCGGGCTCGACCTGGCCGCGCAAGGGCCTCGGATTCCGGCACTGACGGCGCGGCTGCAGACCATGCAGGCACGTGCACTCGCGGCCGCCGCTCAGCGGACTCCGGCCGCCCGCGCCCTGGAGGCGGCGCGCAGTGACCTTGAAGCATCGGCCACCGCTGATCACCCGTGGCTGAGCCCGTTCGACGCCGCCGCACTGGCCAGCGAGTCCGCGCTGATCCTGCGCGACCTGGAGCAGTACGACCAGGCGCTGGCGCATGCCGAACAGGCGGTCGCCCTGCGCGAGGCGGGGCGGGCGCGGTCGCTGGCCCTGAGCCGGATCAGCCTGGTGGACATCCACGTGCGCCAGGGAGACCTGGACGCCGCGGTGAACGTAGGCCATGACCTCCTGAGCACGAGCCCCACTCTCGGTTCGGTCCGCGTGGTGCAGCAACTCGACGGGCTGCGCCGACTGCTGGAACCCCACCGCAGATACCCGCCGGTCCGGGAGTACCTGACACGGTTCGATGATGCACGCCGCGCGAGAATGCTCCTACTGGCCGATCTGATCCCGCCGCCCCCGAGAGGCACCACCACATGAGGCCGACAGCACCGGACCCCGCCGACACCGACGCCTGGAACGCCTATCTCGCGGAAGGCAACGCGAACCAAGCCCGCAAGCGCGTAGCGGCCGATGTGCTGCTGCGGGACCCATCCGGCCGCGTGCTCCTGGTCAACCCCACCTACAAACCGGGATGGGACCTGCCCGGCGGAATGACGGAGGCCAACGAGCCACCGGAAGACACCGCACGCCGTGAGCTGATGGAGGAACTCGGCCTACACGTCACCCTGCTCGGGCTGCTGGTGGTGGACTGGGTCGCCCCGCACGGCCCCTGGGACGACCAGATCGCGTTCATCTTCGACGGCGGCACCCTCGACCAAAACCAAGCCGACCGGCTACAGCCACAAGACGACGAACTGTCCGAAGCCGCCTTCGTCACGACCCCCGAAGCCTCCGTTCGCCTCCAAGACCGCATCCGGAGCCGGTTCCAGCACGCCCTGAAGGCCCTGGACGCAGGACGGCCGCTGTACCTCCGAGACAGCGAACCCGTCATCTAGACCCCAGCCCGACGGATCTTCGCGTGCGGCCCTGTGGGTAGCCGGTGCTCTGGCGTCCGCAGGAGAGAGCGTGCGTGCACAGGGAGCGTTGGGCGTCCCTCCCCCAGCCGGCGAGTTCCCCCATGGCCGCTCTTCGTGGTCGTCCAGGGCGTCGCAGCAGGCGCGGATGGCAGTTCGTTCTCGCCTGTGCAGCCAGCCACCCCGCCCTACCAACGACCGCTCAGCCTGACCAATCCACCGACTGTAGAGCGGACCTACGGATGGCTGATGTTCCAGCGCAGCCAGGCCCGCGACTACGAGACCCTGCCCGCCCGCTCCGAAGCCATGCCCCACCTCGCCATGACCGACCTGATGGCCCGCCGCCTCACCGGCGAAGCCACCATCTCCTGACACGACCCGACATCACAGGATCAAACACCAATTTCGGATGAAACATCGAGAGAAGACGACCTTTCAGCCGCCCAGGACCCGCTCCCACAGCAGCGCGTCCCGCCATTTCCCGTCGAGAAAGATCGAGGAGTGCGCGACGCCGTACGGGCTGAACCCGTTGCGGCGCAGCACCCGCTGCGAGGGCAGATTCTCCAGATTGGTGGACGCCTCAGCACGGTGCAGCCCGAGTTCGTCTGCCATCACCCGCAGTACGAGCCCGACGGCGTGCCCGGCGTGCCCTTGGTTCTGGGCGACGCTGGCGATCCAGTATCCGACGGAGGCGCGGCGCAGGTGCGGCTGCGGCAGGATGCCTCCGACGGTGACCTGCCCGATCACCTGGTCGTCGGCGAGTACCACGCCCGGCCAGACCGTGCCGGCCTGGTATCCGGCTAGTAGCCTTTCGATCCGCTCCGCCTGGCCTTCCGGGGTGAAGAAGTCGGCTGGCCGGTCCGGTTCCCACGGCCGGAAAGCCTCGCAGTCCCGCACCCGGTGCGCGGCGATCGGGGCGGCATCGGTGGGCTCTATCAGACGGATCCTGGTGCTGTTAGGCATGGGCTGATCCTCGTCGCGGTGCGTCGTGCGTCGGATGAGACCGGCCAGCCTATGCGAGCCGCAGGAGCTGTCACTTCTGGCCAACCTCGTGGTCCTCGGCCCACGGGTGCTGGGCGAAGCGCTTGTCGGGATACATCCGCATGCATGATGTACAGGAACCGCAGCAGGTGAGGTTCCTCGAACTTGGCCCCAACGGGGCCACCGTGTCCTGCGTCCACGCCGCCGTCAAGAACGGGACGGCAACCTCATAGGACGGCTGACCGCTGGAATCATCGGATCGACGCTGGAGCGATGAAGGCCCGGGCGCCCCTCGGCCCGGTTCGCCGACGCTAGTTGATATTGATGTTGAAAGTGGAGACCTTGCCGTCCGCAGCGGTCAGGGTGACCGGCCCGAAGGTGATGATCACGGCAGAAGTGCCTCCCGGCCCCCTGTAATAGCCGGTCGCCCCGGTGATCCGGACAGCCAAAGCCACGAGAGTTGAAGCAGCCTGCTCATCAGCGTTGATCTTCGGCTGGGCAAGGGCGGGATGCCCGTTGCCTTCTGCCCAGTCCCGGAAGCTGCGGGCGTCGCGGCTCATGTCGGGGAGAATGCTCTTGTTGGCCCAAGCCCACAGCCATGAGCCCGAGCCGGGGCTGAAGCTGCCGAGGATCTGCGCGGGTGCCGTCGCCGTCCTGTCGGGGAAGGTCCAGGTAATGATGCCGGTCGTCTGGTCCAGATCCCAGCGGTCCGCTGAACCCAGCCCCCAGGACATGTGGGCACGACCCAACTGTTCGATCATGTCTTCGCCCTGCAGCACCAGGATGCTCAGGTCGGCTCGCTCCCCGGCCTGACCAGCACTCTCCGCCTCATTGGCCCGCTTGAACATTCCCATGCCGCGGAGTCTGCCAGAGGTCACTGATCAGCCGTCGATGACCCCTCACACCTGACCTCTCGCCACCGACAGGGTGGGGAATTACGGGCTCTGACGCAGATCTTGTGACGTGTGGCTGTCAGTGGGCATCGCCGCCGCGGCCACCGGCCCGCTGTGGATGCAGTTGTATTGGCTCAAGCGCCGTGACCTGATCCGCCGGGCCGAGGCCGCCGGTTTCCGCGCTCTGGTCCTCACCGTCGACGCGCCCAGGGTGGCGTTCCGTGCGGCGGGAGGCCATCAACGGGTTCGCGGTGCCCCGGGCATCCGGGCGCTCAACGTGGGCAGACGACGTGATGGCCGCCTCGCACGGCAGCCGGCAGACCGACCGCGCAAAGATCGAGCACATCCCGTGGGGCATCCCGGACCAGCTCATCACCACCCGCCCATCCCGGCCCGCCCGCACCAACGGCAGCCCCCTGAGGGTGATCTACGCAGGCCGGCTGACCCCGGAGAAAGGCGGCCACGCTCTGGTGCGGGCCCTGGCCGGCGCGGCCGGCGTCGAGCTGCGCATCGCCGCCCCCAGACCCCACTTCCACGCGCTCGCCCCGCTGCTGCGCACGGCCGGGATCCAGGCCCGCTACCTGGGCTGGCTGCGACGCCCGCGGCTGTTGGAAGGCATTCACTGAACACGACGTCCTCGTCATGCCCTCGACCACGCTGGAGGCGACGGGCCTGGTCGGCCTCGAAGCACAAGCCTGCGCCTGCCCGTCCTCTACCCAGCCCGTCCCGGGCCTGCGAGAAGGACTCGGCACCACGGCGGTGGCCACCGACTTCACCCAGCCCGCCGCGGTCGCCCGGGAACTGCACCGGCTGCGAACCGACCCCGGCCTGCTGCCCGCCGTCCGGGAAGCCGGGTATGTCAACGCCGCCCGCCACCCGCTCTCGGCCACCGCCCGACTGCTGCACCACCTCGGCCAGCGACTCACCAACTAGGCTCGCGCCGCGCCCATAACCCCACCCCCAGCATCACTACGCACCGGCGGAACAGGCCACAGCGAGACCATGATCGACCGCATCGAAGCACTGCTGGACGTAGGCGTCCGCGACAAGGTCTACCCCGGAGCCGTCTGGGCCGTCGGCGACTCCTCCGGCATCTGCGCCTCCGGCACCACCGGGGTCCTGGACCCCGACGAACCAGAGGCGCGGATGCGGCCCGACACCGTCTTCGACGCCGCCAGCCTCACCAAAATCCTCACCGTCTGGTCCTCCATCGGCACCTTCTGGGGAGACAGCGTTCTCGACCTCGACCAGCCGCTGGGCGGCTTCTGGCCCGAAGTCGAAGGCCGTCCGCTCGGCGCTGTCACCGCCCGCCATCTGCTGACCCACACCGCGGGCCTCCCACTGCGGGCCCAGCTGAAGAACCTCTACGGCACAGACCCACAGGCCATCCGGGCCGGCGTGCTGCACGAAGCCCTCCACCGGCCACCCGGCGAAACCGTCGAGTACACCGACCGGGCCGCCCTCATCCTCGGCTACCTCTCCGGACAGCGCCTGGACCAGCTCGCCGACGCCCGCACCTGGCTGCCCCTCGGCATGACCTCCACCTGCTTCGGCCCGCTGCCCCCGAGACCACCGCCCGCCGCGCCCCGACCGAACTGGACCAGGACACCGACACCCACCTCAAGGGCACAGCTCACGACTTCTCCGCCCGCCTGCTGGGCGGGGTGAGCGGCATCGCCGGCGTCTTCACCATCCTCGACGACCTCACCGTCTTCCTGCGCTACATGCTGGACGCCCCCACGGCACCCAATCAGGCCGGTTTCGGAGCCGAGTGGACCTCGTACTCCCTGACCGTGCACACCGGCGGCCTTCAGCCCGCCCGGGGCCTGTTCTGGCACCCGGCCCCCGGCACCACCGACGAACAGGACGTCTGGGTCCACTACGGATTCACCGGCACCGGCATGTGGGGCTCCCCGGAACAGGTCCGGTGGGCGGTCCTGCTGACCAACAAGCTGCACCACACCCGCGACCGCCAGCCCCTAACCGACGTACGCAACACCTTCCGCCAACTGGCTCTCTCCTGAATACCTGTGGGACCCGACAAAGCCGGGCCCACACACAGTTGGCCGGTACAGCGGCCCAGAACACTCGCCCTCGTCCTCACCATCTCCCCGGACACCGTGCTACGCCATGCCGTGCCCCCGCCCGCCATCCGCCTGGACGGACACCTCACCCGTCCCGAGCCAGCCGCGGCCGACAGAGAGGCAGGCAACCCGGACGGGGACGGCGCGCCGCTGCAGACAGCGTTAGATGTACCGGACGTGCCGGTGGAAGGTGCGGCCGTTATACAGGCGACGATCGACCGGACGGCACAGTGCAGGCCGACGAACCGTGGCGGGCGCTGGAGGTCCTGGCCAGAGCAACGATGTAGAACGCTCGCGGCCGAGAGCCCGGCTTCCAGGCGGCCGGGTGCTTGCTTCATCGACTCCGCCGAGGTGGCGGGGTGACCGAAGCAAGTAGCTTCGCGGGTCGCAGTATTAGCGTGGTGCGTGGAGGAGGCTCGGCGAAGTAGGGAACACGGCACGCGTTCTTCCTGCCAACAGACCGAATAACCGAGAGGGTGAATTGTCCGTTTCCTTGGAAGAGGTAACTATCCACCCATGCACCGCGTAAATGCCCAGCTCACGGCCTGTGGTCCCCGCGCACGCGGGGTTGGTCCCGGCCTGAACACCACCCCTTCCACCTTGGAGCCGTGGTCCCCGCGCACGCGGGGTTGGTCCCGGCTCCGTGTCCTGCGTGTACCCGGACGAACTGTGGTCCCCGCGCACGCGGGGTTGGGCCCCTCTCGGCCATACGCCCGCCTCCACGCAGATCGTGGTCCCCGCGCACGCGGGGTTGGTCCCATCGACACCCTCGACGGGATCGGCTCGGTGGCGTAATCCCCGCGCACGCGGGGTTGGTCCCGGCGCGTCCGCCTGGGCCGTACCGGTCGCGCCGTGGTCCCCGCGCCCGCGGGGTTGGTCCCTTCACGCCCTGGTCGTCCACTCATCCCCTCCTGTGGTCCCCGCGCCCGCGGGGTTGGTCCCGAGGAGATGTCCGAGCTGGACGACCCGGACATGTGGTCCCCGCGCCCGCGGGGTTGGTCCCGCCGGCGCCTTCCGGGCCGCCGTCAGGAACAAGTGGTCCCCGCGCCCGCGGGGTTGGTCCCCTCCCTGTCCGGGATGGCAGTTGCTGTCCGTCGTGGTCCTCGCGCCCGCGGGGTTGGTCCCGAAGTCGTCGTCCTGGGCAAGGGCGAGGGCCGGTGGTCCCCGCGCCCGCGGGGTTGGTCCCACGACCGGGGCCAAGATCCCGTCCCGAGCGACGTGGTCCCCGCGCCCGCGGGGTTGGTCCCTCGAACTCCCACCACAGGTCGAGAGCCTGCTCGTGGTCCCCGCGCCTGCGGGGGTGGTCCCTCCAGCAGCTCCTCTGGCCGGGTGATGGACTCGTGGTCCCCGCGCCTGCGAGGGGGTCCCCTCCGGCCGACCCGGACGAGAAGGACACGAAGTGGTCCCCGCGCCTGCGGGCGTGGTCCCCTGCTCGCCCAGTTCGCCGCCCTCGACGACGAGTGGTCCCCACGCCTGCGGAGGTGGTCCCACCAGCGACGCCATGGGCAACACCGGATTCGGGTGGTCCCCGCGCATGCGGGGCTCTGGCCCCGACGTCCGCTCCTGATCGACGAGATCTTCTCCGTGGTGCCTGCGCTTGCGGGGGTGGTCCCGTCCGCCGGCAATCCCCCGCCGTACGAGGGGGTGGTCCCAACGTCGTGATCCTCTGCGCGAGCCAGTGAAGCAGGCGCCGGAGACCGACCCGCAACGCCCGCCCTTCGAGTCCGACGACCATGTGGACTCCCCTTTCAAGCAAGGCCGGTTGTTCGGATGCCTGAAATCACCTGGCTTCCTGACCCGTCCGGGAGGGTCGGGCGAGTGGGGCCAGCAGGCCGTCGCCGGGCCAAAGATCCTGTTCGGTCACGAGGCTGGCGAGGAAGGCTCCGACCTCGGCCAGCACGGCGGCCCGCTCGGCGGACCCGTAGACGATGAAGTCATCGGCTGCGGCATCGTAGGCGCGTACGTGGCTGTGCGGGCCGTTGCAGACGAGGGCGCGTGCGATTTCAGGCAGGCCGAGGCTGAGGGCGTCGCATCGGCCTGCACGGACGAGTTGGACCAGGTCGGTGGTGACGTACTCCCAGTCGCCGACTTCCGGCCAGTCGGCGCCTCCGCCCAGTTCGTGGGTGAGGGTGGCCAGCGGGATGATCTCGCCCGGCCTGCGGCCACGGGTGAGGAGGTCGTGGATACGGACGCCGTCGGGCTGGCGCACCTGCGGGTGCAGCAGGGAGGCGGCGGCCACGACGGTGGTGTTGATCTCCTGGGCGCCACCCGGGAAGTACGCCTCGTGTGCGAGCAGGAGGTAGACGTCCGGGGTGCGGTTGGCCTCGCTGGACTTGGGCTTAGTCATGGACACGGTTCCCTTCGCTAGTGAGGTGGCGGGCGTGGGGCGCGGCGTGGTCGGCTGGCAGGCCGGCGGGTACGGGCCCAGCGGGTCCTCGTGCCGGCTGGGCTGGTTCGTTTCGCTGGAGCGGGCCTCGGTGCGGATGTGCTTGAGGGTCTGGGTGACTTGGTCGGCGAGCTGGACCATCAGCCGTTCGCGGTGGATGAGTTGGGCCGAGATCGCGCGGGTGTCCTGGTCCTGGAGCAGGCCGGCGGCGTCCCACAGCAGATTGTGGCCGATCTCGGCCGAGCGGCGCAGCTCGTAGCGGTCGTTGTCGGCGTAGGCCTGGGCGAGCGAGGTCTGCAGGGCGGCGAGGCGCTGCAGGTAGCGGCAGGCAGTGGCATCTTTGACCATGCGGACGTGTTCGCTGGCCCGTTCGTCGATCCGGTCAGGGAGGTGCTCGGTGAGCAGCGGTGCGAGCAGCATCGCCGGCACCACGACGTCGGCGGGGACGCCGCGGCTCAGGGTGCACAGGGCTGCGATGAGGCTGACGGCCCCCACGGCGGCGGCGGACAGCCGCAGGGACACGGAGCTCGTGCGGTCCCAGACGATGCGGGTGGCGGGGTGCCTGGTCAGCCAGCGCACGGCCAGCCGCTGTGTCCTGGTCGCGCCCGGGGTGAGCACCCCGATTTGCTTCGGGTGTTGGGGCGGCGTGCCGTCCTCGGGCACGGTCCAGGCCAGCCACCCCCATCCGGTGCGCTCGTAGACGAGGGCGGGCTCGCAAGTGCTGGTGCATGCGGTGTCGCGGCAGACGTGGCCGGCCTGGAGCACCCTCGCCTGCTCCGCCTCCCACCGGCGGGGATCGCGGACGAAGGGACGCAGAGGCGGCTGGGGTGTCATCCGGGGCGGTGTGGGGGTCGTGTCCGTCATTCGGTGCTCGCTTCCAGAGGATCGGTCAGGGCGGAGGTGCAGGTGGTGCAGCGGCCGTCGCCGTCGGGGTGAGCGCGGCGAGGGGTTGGTCCTGGGCAGGTGCGGCACGGCGGCCAGTCGAGGCAAGCCGGGCAGAGGTCTTCGCCGGGGGCGGTCCCGGGGCGGCCGCAGCCCGCGCACTCGACGAGGACCCGGTGAGTGAGGGCTTCGCTCACGGTGCGTGCGGTCGGCGCCGACGACGACCACCGGGTTGGGGCCGCGAACGGCTCCCGTGGCGAGTACTCGTCATGGCTGCGGGCGGTGGTGGCGGGTGGCGGGTAGGCCTGGGCGGCGCGGAGCCGGGCGGCGATGATCGCGCCGACGGTGGTGCGTACCGGGGTCGGCAGCGGCCGGCCGGCGATGACGTGCCGCAGCTGCTCGCTGCTCCAGCCGGCTTCCAGCATCACGGTCACGACGCGGCCCTGGTCGGTCAGCGCCTGTCCGGTCAGGAGGAGTTCGGGGCGAGCTGCTCCGAGTCCGAGCAGGAGTCGGATCCCCGGGTGCATCTCATCTGCCGTCGGCACGGCCGGCACGGCCGGTTGGGGCTTCGGGGTATCCGGCCCGTCCGTCCGCCCGGATGCCCGCATCGCGTCGATCGGGCACGGACGGAGGGGACTGGTGTTCTGCTTGCTGGTCTTCTTTCTCTTGGTGTTCTTAGTAGGGCGATTAACCGACGTCGGGTTATCCACCGGTGGAAAACCCGACATCGGTTGCGACCTGCTGTTTTGCAGGCTCGGCAGGTCGGTGATGAAGTACGCGGCCGCGCCGAGGGTGCCGTCCGGGTTGCGCTCGCGTTCCCTCAGTAGGAAGCCGTGCTTCTGAAGCTCCTTGAGCCCGCTCTTCACGGCCGCCTCGCCGTCGCGGCCGCGGCGCGCCAGTTCGGTGACGGTCATCCGCCAGCCGTCCCGGTGCGTGCTGATGAGTCCGAACAAGCCCTTCGCCTTGAAGGACAACCGGGGATCGCGGAACAGGCCGTTGGCGATCTGGGTGAACTGATCGGCCGCCATCACCCCGCGCCTGATCCCCGCCACGAAGCCGCTCATCGCCGCGCCCCCGATGCGGAGCGCGCATGGCAGCCGAGGCCCCGCATCCGAGCCGCCGTGGTGAGGCGGCCGACGGTCTCGGGTGCGCGGGAGGGCGTGTGTTCCATGCCTTCAGGTCACCCGTCGACCCCGACCACGCCGGCGGCCACGAGCCCCGACCATCGGTCACGATCCGGCAACTGCAGCCGCCGAGCTGCCATGGTCGGGCCCGTGGTCGGGCCGACCACGCGCCCTCGGCCGGGTGCGCAGCCGTTGTGCAGCCCGATTGCGGAGCCGCCAACGGTCCGTGCGCAATCGGGCTGCGCAACGAGTCGAGGATCGTGCGCATCGGATTGCGGGGGCTGCGCAGTCCCCTTAGGAGTGCCCCGGTCTTCTCGTCCCCCCGTCCTGCTCCACCGCACGTACCCGTTGCGGGTGCGGGCGGCGCGCATCGGCTCCCCGGTGCGCGAGGTGCGGCCCGGCGTGTGGTCACGCGGCGGTCCTCAGCCGTACCGCGAGCACCGCTCAGTCCCAGTCCGTGGTCTGGCCTGTGGTCGGGCCGACCATGAGCCAGACCACGGACTTCGTAGCCGCATCGTGACCGTGGTCGGGGTCCCGTGGTCGGTGGTCGGGTCGGGGCCGGCCGGTTTTCTCAAGGTCAGCAAGATTCGTTCTGACCTGGGAGTTTGACCATGTCCCCTGGCATGCAGACCTCGGAGAGCCAGGCTGGTGCTCCGATGGCGGCCGGCGTGGCTCTGGAGGCGATGCGGCGCCGCGTACGCCTCTCACGCCTAGCGGTCTGGACCGTGATCGCGGCCGGCCCCATCGCCCTGTGCATCGCCATCGCCTCCACCCCGACCACGGTCCGGGCGGCCACCGAGGCCAAGCCGACCATCGTGCGCACCGCCGCGGCGGCCGACCCGGGCGGCTATGCGCAGCTGTTCGTCAGCGCATGGCTACGCAGCAGCGCCGATAACGCGACCACTGCGCAGGCGCGGCTTGCGCAGTCACTCACGCCGGACGTCGACCTTCCCACCCCGGCCGCCGACGCGCACTCCGGGCCGCAGTCCGTCACAGCGGTGCGCAGTGCGCAGAGCGGGAGTGGCGACTGGTTGGTGACGGTGGCTGCGCAGTACGCCGACGGCTCCGTGCGCTACTACACGGTGCCAGTGGCCGCCAGCCGCGACGGCGCCTCGTTCACCGTGACCGGCGCGCCTCACTCGAGGCAGGCGGCCAGGCCTTCCACGCCTTCAGTGTCTCCCGCACGGTCTACGCAACCGTGCGGGCATGCCCGGCAAGCGCGGCCAAGACCCGCCGTGTACGCGAGGTGTCCACGGTGCCGACAAGAACCGTCCGAAATCCTCGTGAGCCCCTGGAACAGGGGCGCCGGAAGAGGGAAACCTGTCTGCTTTCGCTGCGTGACGCACGCGCAGTCTGGATCATGGGAGCGTGGAGGATTGGTCCGACTGCTTCGATCCCGACGAGTTGCGCATCCGTCTCGACGTGGCGCTGGAGGAGAACGCAGAGCTACACGAGGAGATCGCCCGGCTCAGAGCTGACAATGCCCGGCGGTGCAGCCTCCTCGGCCGAGACGTCAAGACCGTAGCTGCCGACATGCCGTCTGTTTCCAAGCCCGTCCCGGCACCGCCACCAACCGGGGCCGGTGGGCTGCCGTATGCGGATGCCTCCTCCAGCGCCGAAGTGAAGATCGTCCTGTTCAGGGCCCTGTTCGCAGGCCGCGAGGACGTTTATGCCAAGCGGTGGGTCAGCGCCAAGTCCGGCCGGACCGGCTGGAGCCCGGCCGAGGACAACCCGTTCGACAAGAGCAAGGCCGACGAGGACCGTGTGTTCTGGCCGCTGACCGACGAGACCATCTTCCGTCACCTCGACCCGACCCAGCAGGGGCGCAACGAGCTGCACGTCGGCCTGTATCCGCTGCTGGCCGACGACACCTGCCGCCTGTTGGCGTGCGACTTCGACGGCAAGAACGGCAGCGACTGGCGCGCCGATGCGAGCGCGTACGTCACGGCCTGCCACGAGACGGGCATCCCCACCGTCCTCGAGATCTCCCGGTCCGGGAAGGGGGCGCATGTATGGACATTCTTCACCGCCGCAGTCGCGGCGGCCACCGCCCGCGCCCTGGGGATGGCACTGCTGCGCCAGGCGATCGACGCCCGCGGGCAGATGGCGCTGTCCAGCTACGACCGGCTCTTTCCCGCTCAGGACTTCCTGCCGAACAAGGCGAAGGGCAGCGTCCGGTTCGGCAACCTGATCGCGCTACCGCTCCACGGAGTCTCCCGCGCCAAGGGCACCACCGTCTTCGTGGACCCCGACACCTGGGAGCCATACCCAGACCAGTTCGCCCACCTGTCGCTAACCGCCCGGCTGACCCCGGCCGATGTGGAGGCGCTCGCAGGCGAGCTGGGCCCAGTCAAGGCAGGTCCGTCCCCGACCACCCCTCAGTTGGGTGCCCGGCCTCGCCGCAAGGCCCTCGGCAAGGCGCCCGCGTGCGTTGAGGCCCGGCTCTCGGCGATGCTGGCGATCTCCACGACCGGGCTGCCGCCGCAGCTGCTGGCCGCGCTCAAGCACGCCGCGTCGTTCCACAACCCGGAGTTCTACCGCAAACAGAACCAGCGCTTCTCCACCTTCAACACCCCGCGTCTCGTCTGCTGCTTCGACGCCTCCGATCCCGACTGGCTCAAGCTGCCCCGGGGCCTGGCAGACGAGGCCGCCCAGCTCATCACCGCCGCCCGGGGCGCCCTCACCATCACCAGCGACCTGCCCGAACCCGCCCCGATCACCGCCCGGTTCATCGGCGTGCTCACCCCCACCCAGCAGCAGGCCGTGGATGCGATGGCCAAGCACCCGGCGGGCACCCTGGTCGCGCCGCCCGGCTCCGGCAAGACCGTCATGGCCTGCGCCCTGATCGCCCGCCACCGCACCCCGACCGCGGTGATTGTGAACCGGGCGGAGCTGCTGACCCAGTGGCAGGAACGGCTGGCCGGCTTCCTGGACTTGGGCGACGGGCACGTCGGCTCGCTCGGCGGGGGCAAGGACCGCCGCGGCCACATCGTCGACCTGGTCATGCTGCAGACGCTGTCTCACCGCGACGCGCCCGACGGCCTGCTCGACGGGTACGGACTGGTCATCGTGGACGAGTGTCACGCCGTGGGGGCGCCCGGCGCCGAAGCCGCGATCCGCAGAGCAAAGGCGCCGCGATGGGTCGGCCTGTCGGCGACCCCTTACCGGGCGGACCAGATGGACCCGGTGATCACGATGCAGTGCGGCCCGATCCGCCACGAGATCGACGACGCCAGCGCCTTCGCCAAACACCTCATCGTGCACCCCACCACCTTCATCACCGACGAACCGGGCACCGACGGCGCCTCGATCCAGGCCATCTACAACGAACTCGCCCACCACGACGCCCGCAACCAGCTCATCGCAGCGGACATCGCCGACGCCACCCGGCGCGGCCGGTGCAGCCTGGCCCTGACCAACCGCGTCGAACACCTCCACCAACTCGCCAAAGCCCTCCAACCACACGGCATCACCCCGCTCGTCCTGCATGGCGGCATGCCGCCGACCGAGCGCACCCGAGTACGTGCCGCCCTGGCAGAGGAACACCAAGAACCCCTGGCGCTGCTGGCGATCGACAAACTCGCCGGCGAAGGCTTCGACGCACCGCGCCTCGACACCCTCTTTCTCACCAGCCCCATCTCGTTCAAGGGACGCGTCATCCAGCAGGTCGGCCGGATCATGCGCAACACCGAAGAACGCAAGTCCCACGTCGAGGCCCACGACTACCTCGACGCCGACGTCCCCCTGCTGGAACGCATGCACCACAAACGCCGCCGCATCCTCGAACGGCGCGGATTTACAACGACCGCCCCCGACAATCTCCCGACCAGACCCACCCGCGCTCCCGTCCCCGCCGCCCGTCAACCACGCCCTTCGGCCGTGGCCCCGAGCGTGGCGGAGGTACGGGCCTGGGCCCGCGAACAAGGCATGGACGTACCACCGCGCGGAAGACTCCGCGCAGAAATCTGGGACGCCTGGCACACCTCCCACCCCACCACGAACGGGCAGGACACCCACCTCACTGCATAGCCGGTGAACCCCAGCCGGCGAGATCGGCGATCATCAAAACGATGGATACCTCACTCGCTGTCACCGACTCGACCGAGGAGGAGCCACCGAGTGCTGACCAGCCACCAACACTGTCGCCGCTCACCACGCCCGGATTCCCGCGCTTCCGCAGGACCCAGTGCCAACAAAGTCAGTCACGTCGGCTGCCCCCTTCCTCCTGCGGTCGACGGCTTGGTCCGGGCGCTCACCGCGCCGCAGAGCGCCGAGGTCAGGAAGTCGATGTCTTCGGCCGTCGAGGTCAGCGCAGGGGCGACGACGGCGCCTTCGCTTCTGGGGTGGCCACCGGCGCCGGTGAACGGGTAGAAGAACACGTCGCGCTTCTCGGCCTCCTGCATCAGGGGCCAGAGCAGACCGGGCGCGAGTTCCACTGCATACAGGTGGCCCTGGCCCCGGACGTCGCGCACCGGCCGCAGGTCGGCAAGGCTCGCAGGGACGCGCCGCACGCGGCTCGGGCCCCAGCCGGAATCGGCCAGGGCCCGAGCGGTTATGGCTGGTTAACGGTCAGACCTTCACGAGGTCGTAGGTGCCGGTGCCGTCCGGCCTTCCGCTGCTGTACTGGCGCAAGAACTCGTTGTAGGTCGGCACGACGACAACGACCTTCGGGAACACGGCGGTCATCGGCAACTCCTGGGTCAGGGGTCGGGAACGGTTCAGCGGTTACCGGCGCTCGGCGGTCGCGGAGCGCTGATCGCACTCCAATGGCTGGGGCCTACGCCCTCTTCTGCCGTAGGTCGTGGCCGGTGCTGATGGCCGTGGCGGCCAGGAGGCCCAGTGCCGTGCTCTCGGCCAGGGACCCTGGATGAGGAGCGGTCCGGGCCATGGCGAGGAGGTTCTGGCTCGCGGCGAGGGTCAGTCCGGTCCCGATGTGCAGCAGGGCCGTGGACAGCCGGCGTGTGGTCGGCAGGGCGGCGGTTCGAGCGATGCGGGCGACGAGGACGCACAGGCGGAGTGCGACGAATCCGAGCGTGAGCCAGTAGGAGGTGACCGCGGCTGTGTCGGCGAAGCCGGTGAGGTGTTCGGCCGTGCCGCTCCATGCCGTCAGGCACAGGGCGACGACCGCGGCGGTCGGAGCGGCCAGGGTGCGGACCGCCGCGGCGGTCATGCTGCGGAGCGCTGCGCCGCTCAGCGGGGGAAGTGGTGCGGCGAGACCGATGCCGAGCAGGAGCGGGGCGAGCCAGAGGCTGGTGGCGGGGTGGTGGATGTCGGCCGTGAGGGTGGTGGAGGGTTCGGCCGAGCGCAGCAGCAGTCCGGTGGCCGCGGTGAGCGCGAAGAGGGCGACGGTCACCACACGGCGGGTCTGCCCGGTGCACGTCTCGGGCCAGTCGCCGGGGTGCAGCCAGAGGCGCGCGGCCCCCGCGAGGGTGTCGGGCCAGGACCGGATTCCGGAGGCGGACACCTCGTGACGGATGTCCTCGCCCCATCGCTCGCGCACGGCCGGTGGGTAGAGCCGGGTCAGGAGCGTGGCCGCGTTCATGCCGGGTTGACCCCGAGCGCGCGCAGGCCGGCGGCGGAGATCCGGGCCATCTGCTGGAGTTCGGCGCGCAGTTGGTCGCGGCCGGCGTCGGTGATCTGCATGGTGCGGTGGCGTTCCTGGGGGTCGGCCGCTTCGTCCGCAGGCTGGATCAGCCCGCGCCCCTCCAGTCGGGACAGCGCGCCGTAGAGACTGCCGGGGCCGAGTCTGCGGCCGGTGAGCTCTTCGATCGCGGTGTTGATGGCGTATCCGTGCAGCGGCCTGTCCGCGAGGACGGTGAGCGCGAGCATCTGGGCGTCGTTGCTGTGCATGAGCCTCCTTCCCTCCGATCCACATACTACGAGCCGCGATACTACTTGTCACGTAGTACGAGGTGCGTACTATGGTGGGTCATGGAACACGTGATGGAGAACGGCAGGGCTTCCTCGGCCGTGGTGTGGGCGAGCCTCGGCGCGGCCGGTGTGTTCGAGGCGTTGACGGTGCTGGAGACCCAGGACAAGACGGTCAGGGCTGCCAGCCCGTGGCAGGACGACCCGTACGACGTGGTGGTGTCCCTGGCTCAGTTTGCGGTGCCGATGCTCGCGCTGGTGATCGCGTTACGGCTGCTCGTGTGGCGGGCGCCGGGCGGCGCGGACCGGGCGCGGCAGACGGTGCGTGCGGCGGGGGCGATGGTCACGCTGGTCGGGCTCACGGTGGTGTCCGAGTGGGCCGCGGTCATCGCCAGGACGCCTGCCTCATCGTCGGGGACATGGTCATCGGTGCTGATCGGCGGGCTGGTCGTCAATTCCGTACTCACCGTGGCGGTCGCGGTGTTGCTCGTGAGAGGCCGCCGAGGGCACAGTCCGGCCGACCCATGGCGGCATGACTGGCTCGGCGACGCCGTCTTCCTCTGCCGACGGATTCCCGTACTGCGGCGCTGGGTCGGTCCAGACGCAGCGGTCTGGGTGCGCCGTCGCGCGATGACGGTGTTCGTCGCGCTGAGCACGCTGGCCGGGGCGGCCCTCACCAGTGCGCAGGCCACCGGCGAACGCTGGACGGATCCGCTGCTCATCGCCTGGTTTCTGGTCGACGCAGCGACCTCCAACCTCGCGTTCTGCGTGATCAGCAACGCGGTCGCGGGATTCATCGCCCGGCCGGCGCGTACCCGGCCCCGCCGTATCGCCGAGGTATCGGTGGTCGCCGGATGCGTCGCGATCAGTGTGGCGACGGCGTTCCGCGACGCACTGTGGCCGATGTTCGGGACGGGATCGCTGACGTCCGTGCCGTCCTTGGTCGCCCTCACACTCGGCGCGGGTCTGGCCACCTCTCTCGTCACAGCCGCGCTCCTGCTCGCCTGCTTCCCGTACGGCTCCTTTGGCTTGCGCCGCCGCTTCGGCGCGGCCGCCACTCACCTTCGACGACCGGACAAGCACCGGTGAAAGGCGTGACAATGCACCTGTTCACACCGCAGGAACAGGCAACACCTGCGATCTGCGCCCGCGAGCTGTCCAAACGGTACGGACGCAAGCAGGCCGTCAGCGGGCTCAGCTTCGCCGTGGAAGCCGGCCAGATTTGCGCGTTGCTCGGCCCGAACGGGGTGGGCAAGACCTCCACGATGCGAATGCTGGTCGGCCTGTCGTCCCCGGACACCGGCAGCGCGAGCATCCTGGGCGAGCCGGTCGGCCTGGGCGCGGACGTACTGCGCAGAGTCGGCGTGCTCATCGACGGCCCGGCGTTCGTGCCGCACCTCACCGGCCGGGCCAACCTGCGGCTCCTGTGGTCGGCGACACGACAGGCATGGCCGCCCCCCGCTCTGGACGACGCCCTGGACCTCGCCGGGCTCGGCGAGGCGCTCGACCGCAAGGTCAAGGGCTATTCGATGGGGATGAAGCAGCGGCTGATGCTGGCCCAGGCCCTGATGCGCGAGCCGGACGTGCTGATCCTGGACGAGCCGGCCAACGGACTGGACCCCGGCGAGGTCCGGGCCCTGCGCGAGTACCTGGGGGAGCTGGCCCGACGAGGGGCCGCTGTGCTCGTCTCCAGCCATCAGCTCGCCGAGGTGCAGCAGCTGGCGACCCACGTCGTCGTGATGAACCACGGCCGGCTGATCGCCGCGGGTCCGATGGACGAACTGCTCGGCGCCGCCGGCACCTACCGCCTCCGGGTGGACGACACCGAGAAGGGGGCCGCCGTGCTGCGCGCACTGCCCGGCGTCGCGTCGGCCACGACGCAGCGGGACGAGGTCGTCGTCACGGCCCCCGGTGTGTCCTCCCGCGACCTGGTACGCGCGCTGGTCACGGAGGGCATCGGCGTCACCTCCGTGCAGCAGGAGAGCAAGTCCCTGGAGGAAGCGTTCCTGACCATGACCGAAGGAGCCGGCGAGCATGCTGCGCGTTGAACTGATCACCCAACTACTGCGGATCCGCAGCCTCGTCGTACTCGCCTGTCTGGCCGCCGTCCCCGTACTGTCCGGCTTTTCGTACGCATCCCAGGCGGGGCATCGCAACGGCCATCAGACCGGCCTGTTCGGCGCCTCCCCCTACTCTGCGCTCAACCACGCCATGGCGAGCATGGCGTTCATCGAACCGCTGCTCCTGCCGATCATGGTGGCTCTGCCGGCTGCCGCGATCGCCTCGTCCGACCGGGAGTGGGGAACCCTGCGCTACCTGTACGTCGCGCCCGTAAGCCGAGCACGCCTGCTGGCGGCCAAGCTCGGAGCTCTGGCCGTTGTGACCGCGATCGCCACCATGTGTGTGCTGACGGCCGGCCTGCTCGCCGGCGTTGCCATCTACGGCTGGCACCCGTTCCACATCATCGGCGCTGCGAATCTCACCGGCGGCGAGACGGCCACCCGGGTCCTGTCGGCGACCGGCTACTGCCTGCTGTGCATGCTGAGTATCGCAACGATCGCGTTCGCCATGGGACTTCTCCTGCCCCGCGGCATCGAAGCCCTCGGCGCCGTCGTCGTCTTCGTGATCGCTGCCGGCATCCTCAACCGCGCGCATGCACTGCACGCCGTGCAGGTCGTCCTGCCCGTGCACTACTGGCAGGACTGGACCCACCTCTTCGACCCCTCCGGGACCGCCCACCTCGGCACCGGCATCGTGGCGCAGGTGGCCACGATCACCCTGGCCACCTGCGCCGCCGTTCTCGTGCTCGTCCGCCGGGACCCCGCGGCATGACAACCGGTTCGCTCCTGATGCCCGAGTTCCGCGACGAGCCCGACCACGGCCATGCGACGAGCGACTATGCCTCGGCCACGACGATGAAGAACGTCACCGCCGCGAGAAAAGGGCCCCGAGTGAGATGGCTCAGCCAGGCTTTCGCCGCCTGGTCGCTGAAGTAGCCGGCCTCGACGGCGCGCAGGGTGGTGCGTTCCAGGCCGAGGATCTTGTCCGCGACCTGGACGTCCCGGAAGACCGGTGTGACAGGGATGACCGTGGGCACGGTGAAGCCGCTCTCGGTCGCCAGGCGCGCCAGTTGCCTGCCGATCCCCGCGTTGCGGACCACCCGTTCGGCCACATGGCGGGTGTAAGCGCGCGTCAGGTCGCTGTCCGGGTGGTCGACGGCCAGGGTTTCCCAGTCGGGCTCGCCCATGACCAGCCGCCCGCCCGGCCGCAGGACCCGGCGGATCTCACCGAGCGCGGTCAGGGGATCGGTGACGTGCTGCAGGACCCGGTCCGTGCGGGCGCGGTCGACGGTGTGGTCGGGCACCGGCAGGTCGTGGATGTCCGCGTGCCGGACGTCCACCATGGCCTGACCGGCAGCGCGTGCCCTGGCAGCATCCACCATGTTCTGGTCATGGTCGATGCCGATGACCGCGCCGGTCGAGGTGACTACTTGGGCGAGCTGCTCGAGGTCGGCGCCGGGACCGCAGCCGAGGTCGAGCACCCGGTGTCCGGCACGCAGGTCGAGTGCGTCGAGCATCCGCCGCTTGTAGGAGCGGCCGAGATCGCTCATGGCGAGCCGGTCGAGATAGCTGACGGGATCGGGCCTGTCCGTCTCGAACGCAGATGATGTCATGCGTCCCAGTCAACCAACTGCCCGGTCGACTATAGGGGTTGTATCGCGACAGAATATGGCTCGGCCGCTCAAACCATAGCGACGTGCTACTCAGGATCAGTGTCTTCGTTGAAATTGCCCAGATGCACAGGCCGCCGGTCAAGATCATCGGTCGCCAGCACATCCGCCAGCAGAGAGGCCATCTTCTTCGGCCGAACGGTCTCCGCGGTGCTGGCCAGTTCCGATATCGACCACCAGCGATGCCCATAAAGGGCCTCTTCCGTCCGGATATTCATCCCGCGCGCCTCTCCGGGAGTGACCCGGGCAAGACGGTATTCCTCATACTGGTCAAAGCCCCGGCCATCGACGCTGAAGATCGCCTGCCGGGTCCAGACGACGGGGCTCAAACGCCCGACAGGAAGAGACAGCGCCGTCTCTTCCCAGCCTCACGCGCAGCGGCCTGAAGGTAATCCTCGCCGTCCTCGACGCCACCACCAACGGTGAACCACCATCTCGCTCCCGGACTGCGCGGATCACGACCGCACAGCAGCAGCAGACGATCATCGTCGTACCAAGAGAACCCGGGAAGTCCACCGCTCCGTCAGCGTCATCAACCCCGATGCTATCCACGGATCACATGATGAGAAGAACGACTTGACTCTCCCGCGGAGGGAGACATGAAGGTGGGGTCATGGACGGCGGCACCCTTTACTCGATCGGTGAACTGGCTCGGCGCACCGGGCTGACGGTCAAGACGATCCGGTTCTATTCCGACCGCGGCATCGTGACGCCGGCCGATCGCACCCCTGCCGGATACCGCCGCTACGGCCCGGACGCCGTCGCTCGCCTGGCCCTGGTCCGGACACTGCGCGAACTCGGCCTCGGCCTCGACGTGATCCGGCGTGTCACGAACCAGGAACTTACGCTCGCCCAAGTCGCCGCCGAGCATGCCGCCGCCCTGAACGTGCAGATCAGCATCCTGCGTCTGCGACAAGCGGTGCTGACCGCCGCGGCCGGACGCGAGCCCACCTTCGAGGAGATGGAGCGCATGCAGCAGCTCGCCACGCTGTCCGAAGCCGAGAGACACCGCTTGACCGGCGAATTCCTCGACGTCGTCTCCGACGGCCGGCATGCCGTGTCCGGCCGAGCGGCCGTACTGCGTTCCATGACCCCCGAGCTGCCCGACAGCCCCACACAGGAACAGGTCGAGGCATGGGTGGAGCTGGCGGAGCTGTCCCTGGACCCCGGGTTCCGTGACGCCATGCGAAACCTGGTCGACGACCACCTGGCCGATCTGCCTGACGGCGACGGCACGCCACCTCGTCCGGACGTCGTCGCCGTCGCCCGCGAACATGTGGAAGCGGCCGTGAGATCCGGAGTCAACCCCGACTCACCGCAGGCCGGTCCCGTGATCGCGACGCTCACCGCGGAGTGCGCGCTCGCGGTCGGCCGCCCCGACGACGCCCAGCTGCACGGCTGGCTGTTGCACCGGCTGGAAGCCGCGAACAGTCCACGCAAGGACCGGTACTTCGAACTGCTCGCCGTGATCAACGGCTGGCCTGCCCCGGAACCGCTGGCGCCACTGATCGACTGGTCCGTCCAGGCCCTGAGCGCGCGAGCGGCCCGATGACGCAGCCGACGAACAGGATCGTCGTCCGGCTGGAGACGGACGCCGCACAGTCGTCGACCGCTCTCCTGCTGCGTCCCTGGCGGGCGGCGGACACGGCCGGCCTGGGCGAGCTGCACCGGGATGACTCCCTGCGCCGCTATACGAGTTCCGGCATCGACGACGAGGCCGGCGCGGCACGGTGGGTGCGCGAGCAACAACGGGGGTGGGAGACCGGTGACCGCTTCGCGTTCGCCGTCGTAGAGCCCGAAGCCGCCGGTGGCGAGGGGCAATTGACGGGCCACATCGTCCTCAAGGGCCTTGCCCCAGGCACCCCGACCGCCCAGGTCGGCTACTGGACCGCGGCGTACGCGCGCGGCCGAGGAGTCGCCTCCCGCGCGCTGCGGACGCTCACCGACTGGGCCCTCACCACCTTCGCCGGTGACGGACTGACACACCTGGAACTCCTGCACCAAGTGGACAACCCCGCGTCATGCCGTGTCGCGCAGAAGTGCCGGTACGAACTGACCGAGCTCCTGCCCGCGGCACCGCCCGCATATCCCCTCAACGGTCACCTTCATGTGCGCGCAACCTTTGAGCAGCGGGCAGGCCGGCAGGGCCAGGCTCAAGCCGACGGGCGAGCGATCTTCGCGAACAGACAGTGACCAGCGCGGCGCTGCCGTGGCCACTGAGAATCACATACCGAGGGATTAGGGTGCCTTTCTTGGCCCAACCCTGATGCGTTCTCAGGCCGCAAGGCCGAGTAGCGCGGTGGCGCCCTGGCTTGACCGGTAGTGATCGGAGGCGGCGGTGCTGGCGCAGCCAGTTCGGCGCATGACGCCGATCGCGGGAGTGCGCACGCTGGCCAGAGCGCGGGGTGCGGTGCGCTGCCGGTTGATCGACTCTTTGCGCTCCGGTAGTAATGCTGGGTGATACGTGGCAACAAGATCGGGCTGCGTGCCCGGCATGAGGCAGATGTCCCAGTACTGCACACCGTGCTCTACAACGATGTGGCGACCCGGTCGCGCCAGGACCCTCGGCCCTGGAAGCCGATACCACCAGAATCGGCCCACTCCCCCTACGCGGTGGTCGGCCCGTCGGACCAGACAGTTCCCTTCTCGGTGGTGGAACTCGCTTCGGAGGACCTGGTCGGCGCCGCCGGACTATGGGGCATCGACATGCACAACCGGTCCGCGCACCTGGGGCTCTCGCTGCTCCCTGACTTCCGCGGCCGTGGGCTCAGCTCCGACATCGTCCGAGCGTTGTGCGAGTACGGGTTCGCGGTACTGGGACTGCAAAGACTGCAGGTGGAGACCCTCGCGGACAACGCTGCGATGATCGCGGCGGCGAAGAGGGCGGGGTTCACGATCGAGGGCACGTTGCGCAGCGCGGCCTGGGTATACGGAACGTTCGTCGACAAGGTTGAGCTCGGCCTCCTCGCTCATGAGTGGACTCCGTACCATGACTGACCTGGGACACGTCGCCTGGCCGCCCGCCCCGATCAAGACCGGGCGGCTCCTGCTCCGTGAGCCCGAGGCCCGAGACCGTGCAGCGTTCATCGAGCTGCTCGCGTCGCCCGAGGTGCACACCTACCTCGGCCGCCCCCGCCCGCGTGACGAACTTGAGCGCGAGATGCCCGGGGTGCCCGAGCGGTGGCCCGGGAGTTTCGTCGTTGATCTCCACGGGGCGATGATCGGCCAGATCCTGCTCAGGAGAGCACCAGAGCACCATCGCCCGGCTGCCGCGGGGAAGGCCGATCTCGGCTACCTGTTCCTGCCGCGAGCGTGGGGATTCGGGTACGCCGCCGAAGCGTGCGCGGCGGCACTCGACTGGTTCGACGACGTCCTTCCCGGTGAGCCGGTGGTACTCGCCACCCAGACCGCCAACGTCGGCTCGATGCGCCTCGCGGCAAAGCTGGGGTTCACCGAGGTCGAGCGGTTCCACGCCTGGGACGCCGAGCAATGGCTCGGCCTGCGCTCCCCGGTCACACCCCCCGCTTGAGCTCGTACCTGGAAGGGCGGTCTGCTGGCCGTCAGTCCTCGTCGTCCTCGACGGCGTCAGGGTCCCGGAAGAGACGCAAGCCCTGGCCGGGGCCGCTGCCCTGCATGTTGAACGGGTAGCGGCCCAGCAAGTCGATGTGCCGGTCCTTGAGCGGGGAGAGCCGGGCCGACGTCCTCGTCCTTGATGCCGGGGCCTTCGACGCGGAGCTGGGCGACCACGCCGTCCAGGTAACGGGTGTTCCAGGACCACGGCGTTGAGGACGAGACCCAGACTGGCCAACTGGTCCTCCTGGCCCTCGCGGTAAGCCTGGCGGATCTGTCCCCGGCCGCCGTGGCAGATCGCGCGGGCCAGGCGGCGGGACTCCTGCACGGTCAGCTGCCGGTTCATCAGCCGGCGGTAGGTGTCATCGACCGGGTCGGCCAGCGCGAGGTGCACGGTCTTGTCGATCCGCCCGTACTCGGCGAACGCGGCGCCGAGCGGGGTCGGGTGGCCCCGCGGCCGAACATCCGAGCGGTCCGACAACGGGCCCGCCGACGCCGCGCGCACACTGATCTCCCGTACCGTCACCCTCGTACGACAGCTGACCGAGCGGGAGCACCCGCCCCGGCTGTGGGTCCTCGGTCATGCAGGCCGGAGCCCCTTGTCCATCGCCGCCGTGCGCGGACTGTTCAGGACGGCGGCTTACGAACATCCCGAACTGCGGGCCACTGTCCTGGAGGTCGCGGAGGAGGGCATGCCGTACACGGCTGTCGTCGGCGAGCTCCTTGACGAAAGCCAGCCGCCAGCCGAGATCGCCCTGCTGCCCGAAGGGCGCCACGTCGCCCAAATGCTCAACGGCCCGGGCTCCGTTGGTACCGGCACCGCCGCGAGTGCCACGCCACCGGTACCGCCCGGCGCGGCCTACCTGGTCACCGGCGGCCTGGGCGGACTCGGTCTCCTCACCGTCGAATGGCTCGCCCGACGCGGCGCGGGCCGGATCGTCATCAGCGGCCGCTCCGCACCCATGACGGCGGGGTTGCCGGCAGCCAGCCGACGGTAGATCGCGACCGCCTGCTCGATGGGGGCCAGGGCCTCACCTGCCAGATCACAATGGCCGAACCCGCAAAGCACGCCCACCCGAGCACCGGCTTGAGGGTTGGGGAGGACGTTGGTGACACAGCAGGAGATTGCGGCGGTGGGGGTCACCGCCTCACCCACACGCCCCACCTCCGCCAGCACGCTGCCGAGGTCGGAAATCCTGGTCCGGTTCGCGTGTCGACCTGCATATCGATCTCGACGCCTCCAAGGGCCGCCGTTCGGCTCTGGAGTCGGCGCTGCGCGACGCGATCCCAGCCTCGGCGACGTCACGCGAGGCTTGCACGGCTTGCTGGCTGTTGGTGAGGGCCTCATTAAAGACGGGCGGGCCCGGGCCGCTGGCCTCTCGAGCCGCCGCCGATCCGCCCGGGCGCACCCGCCCGCCCGGCCCCGGGTCGCGTAGGGTCGGGCCGGGGCCCGTGGTGCGGACCGCTGGGACGACAGGGGGTTCATGTGGGTGCGCCGATCGACGGAACGGTTCGGCTGCGGCCGGTCCGCGAGGAGGATCTGCCGGTCCTGGAAAGCTTCTTGACGGACCCGGAGGCCGCCGGTCCGTTCCAGTGGTACGGCTGGTCGGACCCCGGCCGCTGGCGGCGCCGCTGGGCCGAGGACGGCCTGCTGACCGACGAGGGCGGCCAGCTGGTGGTGGACACCGGCGGCGGCGCGCTCGGATTCGTCGCCTGGCGCCGGACCAGCGCGGGGCGCACCCCGTACTGGAACGTCGGCGCGCAACTGCGGCCCGAGGCGCGCGGCCGGGGCATCGGCACCGCCGCGCAGCGCCTCCTGGTCGGCTACCTGTTCGCGCACTCTCCCGTCGTACGGCTCGAAGCGGACACCGAGACTGGCAACATCGCCGAGCAACGATCCTTGGAGAAGGCCGGGTTCACCCGCGAAGGCGTGATGCGCGCCGTGGGGTTCCGCGACGGGCAGTGGCGGGACGCGGTGCGGTACGCGGTGATACGAGGAGACACCGCGCGGCCGGACACGGCCGAAGGGCCGGAGTCCGGCCACGCGTGACCGCCTCCGCCCGGTCCTGTCGCCCGGACAGGTTCTCGTCGTGCTCAGTAGGTGTTTTTGATCCTGGGCCCGGAAGCGAGCCTGACGAGGGACGCTGCGGAGTTTTGGTTCAGCGATCTTGTGCAGCCTGAAGGGCTGCCAGCAGGATGGGCGTGGCAGAACTCAGCGGAAGGCAGGCAGTTGTGGCTGGTCATTGGGTGAAACTCGAACTTGACGTTGCCGGGTTCGATCAGGACCGCTTCGAGCAGTATGTGACGAAGTGCCATTCCCAGGGCCTGCGCTTCACGACTCTCGCCGATCTGGGAGACACGCCGGAGCATCGTAGGGCGCTGTATGAGCTCAACAAGGAGTGTGCTGCCGACATACCGGAAAGAGGAGAGTTCTATTCCTTTGATGAGTATGTGGAGCGGCGCTTTAAGGTGGCGTCCTACGACCCGCGTGGGGTCGTGATCGCCTTGGACGGCGAGGCCTGGGTGGGTATGGCGGCGACATCGAAACATGAGGATTTCATGTTCAACGAGATGACTGGCGTGAGAGCCGGGTATCGAGGTCAAGGCATCTCGATCGCCATGAAGACGTTCGGGATGACGTTCGCCGAGGAGTGCGGAGCGAGCAGGGTCCGCACCTTTCATCATCCGGCCAACGCGAGCGCGATCGCCATGAACCGGAAGATGGGCTTCGTCGACACGGTCGACTGAACGACACCCATCGGGCCTCGGTCACCCAGACTTCGACCACTGACTGGCGCGGGAGCTTTTGCGGGTGAGGCGTCGGGTCATCATGGTGACGAGTGCCCAGCCCAGGTGGCCTTCGGAGTGCTGGGGCAGACGTTCGCAGTCGCGCGCGTCACCAACGACAGCGTACGGTCTTCGGCGCGGCCGACCGCATGCGTGGCGCCCCGCCGCAGGCGGCGCGGCGGAAACGCCACGAACACTGCCGACAGGCTGCCCCAGCAGCCAGATCGGGAAGCACAGAACGTGTGTACGGGGCACGACGGTCAGCCGGCGCAACTCGCTCATGGGCGCAGGGTGGAGGTGTACTGGCTCCTGCTGTCGCCCAAGTAGTTGTCGTCGTAGGCGCCCTTCGGGGTGAGCAGCCAGTAGGAATCCACCATCGGCTCGAAGTGCCACGTGCCCGTGTAGGCGGTCTTGCTGAAGGTGACGTGCAGGTAGACATGGCCGACCTTGCCGGAGGCGACCTTCACCCCCTGGGTGCGGGGCGTCCTGCCCACCGCTCCGCACCGTTTACACGTCGATGGACGTCGCAACTGTCACGTCGTAGGACGCCATTTGGGAGCGCGAGTGTGAACTCCGGTCACATCCAGGGACGTACAGGGATGGTTACTCATGGGGAGAGTCTCACTGATGGGCCATACCCCCTTCAATCAGCACTTCTCTTGAGCAGCGACCCGTGTCGGCAGGAAACCCTGCACCTTCCCCCTCGAACCGAATGACCGATATGCCGCTTCCGCCCTCCCGGAAGGCGTCGCTCCACCCCACTCCGCGAGCCTCGCGGTTGGCGTGATCTCTACGTACTCGACGCATTTGGCGTTGACCAGGTCACGCCATTCCTTGAAGAGTGCACAGGCGAATGAAACGTCATCAAGGCTCACTCGGAGGGCAAATGCAAAACAGTCGCAAAGTTGCAGTGGTGCTCGCTATAGCGGCGCTTACGGGAGGTCTTCTGACCGCTTCGGCCCATGCACAGGGGAACACGCTGAACGGCCTCACAGTCAACGACTCCGCGATATCGGGGATCCATTCCTTCGTGCGGAGCCATCCGCAGTCGTTCGGAGGTTCCTACCAGGACGAGAAGACACACACGGTGCACGTGCTGACTGTGCCGGGATCAGACACGGCAACAGACATGGCCGGGCTCACCAGTGCAGCCAGAGCCCAGATCTCCGCCGCGCCCGCCGCCTCGCGTGACCACGCGTGGAAGGTGGTAACCGAGACGGCACGTTACAACCTGAAAACCATCAACAGTGTGCGAGACCAATTAACGGCCGCCTCGTCCGACTTCGCCGCACGCGCTGGGAACAACCTCACGGTCTGGTATTCCGACCCTCTGACAGACAGCGTGCGAGTCGGGGTCTCGAAGGTAACCCCCGAACTGAGGAGAGCCGCGGAGGCGGAGTTCGGCGACAAGGTGACCCTGTTCCAGGAAGCGCGTCATCACTCGATGGACAAACTCACCAGGATCAACCGCGCACCGAGCTTCCAACGTGTCGCAACCGGATCAAAGAACGGCCAGGCAGCCGCGCGTTCCACTGCAGCGACTGCTACCCGACTCCTGGACTCCGCCCCGTACGCGGGCGGCGACCGGATCGTCTCCCAACAGGTGATCAACGGCGGCAACTACATCGTGCAGTGCACCGTGAACTTCGACTTCACCATGAACAGCGGATCACCCTCCATGGGAACGGCCGGCCACTGCGGAGCCACGGGGATCTCCTGGCAACAGGGTTACTACGACGGCTCAGCCAAGACCATCCACTACACGGGCACCATGGGCAAGACATACACGAGGCAGTGGGGCAACAACAGGACAGACGCGGAACTGCTCAACGACACAGGAAACTCCCACGGCTTCTGGACGCAGGTCTACATCGACAACACGACACTGAGCGACGTAGGGAGCGTGGATCCCGCATCCGTGGGTGAGCGGTCTTGTTCGGACGGCTCCTTCACCGGGCAGAACTGCAGCGGGACCATCTCTGCCGCCGACGTCTGCGAGAACATCAACGACGACGGGACCATCTTCAAGGTCTGCAATCTCGACATCGCGAAGTCCGGAACCCGGCTGGTGCAGTCCGGCGACAGTGGCGGCCCCGTCTACCTCGCCAACGGCCACACCGTGCATCCCCAGGGCGTCATCAGCGCCGGCTCCACCAACGGCCTGGAGCTGGACTTCTCCGACATGGGCTTCGTGGACATCACGATGGGCGGCTACCCAGAGCCCACGCACTGAGCATGCCTCCGCGTCCCGGGATGAATGGAGCACCAATCCCGGGACGCGGAACCGGAAGAAACGCGATCACGTCAAACCCGTGCTCCGACAACGTTCACGCAGAAGGGCAGGACAGTGAGGCTCCGAACAGCAGGCTCGTGCATCGCCACAGCGCTGCTTCTGCTTTCCATCGGCGGGTGCGGCAAAACCACGACTCCAGCAGGGAGACCTTCATCCCCGAGCGGAGGCCCCACCGTGCACACACTGCCGGTCAATCCTGCCACCGCCCAGAAACTGGCCATCCTGTCGAACACAGACGCACGCAGCCTCACCGGCATGACCTGGCGCACGCTGCGTGTCCCCAGCGCAGGGAAACCCCTGGAGATGTCCGTTCACGTGCCGCCCTGCATGACCGTCCGAGGCGTTCACCTGCAGCACCAAGGAAACAACGTGCAAGTTGCGGCTCTCGGAAGTGCGCCCGCCGGGAACGCCCGGTGCACTCAGAGCGACAGGTGGCTGATAGCCGCAGTGCCCTGGTCGGCATCGCTACCTGACAAGGTCGTTCACGCTCCCGTGCCGGACAGCCCGGCATCCTGAGCCAATCCAAAGAGACCGGCTACGCGCTGCAGAAGGCCACCCGCCAAGCCATGGCCACCCAGGACAGGACGAAGAACACGAAGACATCCGCTCCAAGCTGAAACGCCTGGCCGCCAGGGGCATCCTCACCGAACCCGAACCCGGCCTGTTCGCCCCGCCCGGCGCTTGACCCCCATCACGCACCGGCGACCAGCAGCCCTCACCCAAGCTCAACCGTGAAACGGACAACAGCTCACATCCCGCACTCTCAGATCGGTGTCATTTCCTCAGGCTGTCCAGCAAGCTGCGCCGGGCCTCATGACCCTGCATCGGCGGCCATCCGTTCCATCCACTCCCGCACCTTCACTGCTCGGTCGATGCGGCTGACGATGTCCTTCTTGGACGCCGTGTCCAAGGTCTCCGGGATCATGTCGAAAGTGTCGGGAAGGACGTCGAGCAGACCCCAGATCTGTTCGCCGGTGCTGACGGTGAGCAGTTGCTGGCACCTCCACTGCAGCGGCGTCTCGGGACGGTGCGTGAGCCGCTGCACGAGTGTCGGGAACAGATAGTGCGTCGCCTCTGCAGCGAGGTGCTCTCGGAGCCAGTCGACCGGGAGCCGCTGGCTGAAGCCGTGCATGGCGGCCTCCTCGGCCAGGTCCAGGAGCTGAGCTGTGTCGACGGCTCGGACAGTGCGGGGAAGGGTCGGGGTCATGTTGAGATGATGGCAAGAAGCCCCGCGGCGCCGAGAGGTCAGCGGGGCCGGGATGCGATCTGCTGACGGGCAGGACCCCAGACATCCTCGAACTCCTCGGAGCTGAGTTGTTCGGGGTTGTGGCCTTCCCATTCCGAGACGGGCAGCTCGGCTGTGATCCCGAACTTGCTGCCGTACTCATCGAGGCAGCCGGCGTCGCGGGCCCGCTGCCACTCGGCGAGGGAGGCAGCTGATCAGCTCAGGCCCTTCGAGTTCGACCTGCCGGACCACCCAGCCTTCGGCGTCGACCTCGAAGTAGAACCAGGTGTCTTCCTCGTCCCAGTAGCAGCGCATCCATGTGGTCACCAGGCCATGATGCCGTGCCAGATGCGCCGTGCTAATCCGCTTTGTCTCATGGTTGAGCGATGAATCCTGCGGATCGGTCGAGCTGGAAAGGAGAACCGACCCGGGTCGGATCCCAGCCTTGATCCCGTGCCTCTCGAATGCTGGCAGCAACGTGAGCCGGGCGAATGGGCTCCGTCTCGATGCCCACCCAGTTACTGGGATGGGCCTGGCCGCTTGTGACGATCAGGGTCGTGCCCGGCTGGCTGCCACTGGCCGCTTCGACCGCGTAGATGATCGGTGTCCAGCAGAGTCCCTGCATGTAGGAGGGCTTCCTGCGGATCCGCCAGCGGTACTCGATCCCGTCAACGGTTATGCGCCGGGAACCCTTCATGTTCAGCGCCATCTTCCCTCCTTCACTGTTGGACTCTAGCGCCGTGCAACAGGTCCGCCTCAACCAGAATCTTCCGGGCTGCTGTGACGACGCGTTTCCCGAAGGGGGTCAGCTTCATGGCAGTGCTGCACATGGCCGTTCAAAGTGGATCTGCGTGGCCTGCCGGAGGTCGTGACCGCGCGGCGGCGGTGGGTACGGGTGTCGCGGCGTGCGGGACGGGCTGATGCGGAGACGGAGCGGGTGTTCGGCCCCGCGTATGCGGTGATGCGCCGGTGATGGGACCAGGGACCGTATGGGGAGCAGGAGAAGGTCCGCCGCGCCGGCTACCCCGGATCGCCTGTATCTTCTGGTCACTTCATCAGCGAGTCTGCGTTGACGGTTCGGGTCGTGCCGTTGCTCAGAGTGAGAGTGAGAGTGCCGGCCAGCAGGCCGTGAGGATCGCTGTCCGGCCACCAGGCGGTCCACCGGCCGTACGGCAGTGTGCGGATTTGCCGCACCGTGGCGTGGACGGTGCGTCCGTGGTCGCGCACGGTGATCTCCTTCACGCCGGAACCCATCGACCCGACCGCGTAATGAAACCGGGCCGAGCCGCTCCCCCGGGCTCCCTGCGCGTCCAGCGTGATGCCGTCCGCGGATACCGCGACCGCCGGGCTGATGGCCATGGCCACGCCGGAGCCGTCCGATCCAGCCAGGCAGTACGCTGCGTGGCCGTGTCGCGTGACGATCATGGAGGCGATCGTTCCGCGGATGTCCACGTTACTGAGCTCACCTGGCCCTCCTTCCCCCGAAGCTCCCTTCGTCTCCCTGAGGCACCAGACCAGAGAGGGGGAAACCGTGCTGCCTGCATCGTTCACGTCGCTCGCAGTGTCGGTCCAGGTGGCCACTTCTGCTGCCGGCAGCGGTCCGGAGCCGCCCTGCCGGGGCGGATCAGCCGTCACGGACAGCAGGACAGCACCCGCGGCGAGTGCGCCGGCCACGGTGAACGTCACGCGTCGCACGAACGGGCGGCGGAACGCGGCGACCACTGGGCGGCCGGGCTGCTCCGTGTCGCTCAGAACGGTCCGCAGCAGCCGCTTCTCACGATCCAGGTCGGCGGCGGAGGGTTCGGTGCGCGGTGCGGCATCGAGCTCGGCGAGACGGGAGAAAAGGTCGCGCTTCATGAGGGCTCCTGTCAGTGCGTCAGGGAGAGGGCGGGCGATGCGGGGACTGCGGCGGTGTGAAGACGGCCGGCAAGGCGCCGCTTCGCCCGCGTGAGGCGCATGGCGTAGGCCGCGCGGGTGCAGCCGAGGACCGTGGCCGCGTCCCGGGCGTCGAGTGCCTCCCAGACGTGCAGCGCGAGGACTTCCTGGTCGGCCGCAGTGAGTGACCGCCAGCCGGCAACGAGGTCCATCCGGCTGTCCACCTCGGCCGTCACATCGACCGCCGGTTCGTGGCAGCCAGCCGCGGTGGTTTGCTGAATATGCACCACGAGTGCGGACTGCCGGCGCCTGCCGCGGTCCGCGTTCAGCATCACGTTGCGTGCCGCACCGAACAGCCATGGCCGCGGGTTCCCCGGAAGCTCGCGTCGGCGGCGCCACGCAGCGAGAAACGTCTCGCCCACGATGTCGTCGACGTTCATCGGGTGGGCGCGGCGGCGTACGAACCGCAACACGTCCTCATAGTGAGCCCGGTACACCTCCGTGAACTGGGCCTCGGTATCGATGGGCATGGCTTCCTTCCGTAGCACCTGCCCCTACATGTCCATCACCGGCACAACTGCAACAGGCCCAAACACACGGGATTTCCGGACCGCATGATCTCGGAACCGAACCATCCGACCGGCCGTTTCACACACAAAGATCAGCAGCCAGGACCCCTCGCGTCCCCAGCCAACGCGGCAAGACCAGACAGGCAACCGCAGACGCGCGCAGAAAGTGGACCTGCGTGTCATCGGCCGGCGCGCGGATCCGTGGCGGGCACTGCAGAGTGCATGCCCGAGGAGACCGTGTCTGGTACGTCCCGTGCCGGTGAACTGGGAGCTCGGAGGCGGCAGGGGCGGCCCGCGAGGGCTCAGTCCGTGAGACCGTCGCGCAGCAGGCGCCGGGCCACCTCAGTGCGGGCCGCGGCAAGTTCCGTGGGATCCGCTCGGTCCGGCGGGCCTGCGGCACCACTGCTGCCGCCACGGGCTCCCCGACGAGCAGGCAGGCGCGCCGCAGATGGGTCGGCGGGTGGGTGGCGTCGACCTGGTGCCCGCGCAAGGCTCCGGCGCGTCGCTGCCGTTCGTACTCGTGCTCCGGGACGGACGCCGCGAACGCGGTGAGCAGCCCCCACAACTCGTCGGCTCGGGCCGTGGCCTCCCGGGCGGACCTCGACCCGCCGAGGGCGGCACGGTTGGCCTCGTTGCGCAACAGGACGCCGAGCGATCCGGAGATGAGCAACCGGTCCATGAGGCCCACCGCCGCCTGCGTGGAAGCGGTGCGGGCGGCCAGCCGGTCGGCGAGGTACTCGGCCCGCATCCCGGCCCGCGACGTCAGCCGAACGAGCACTACCAGCACCCCACGAACCAGCAGGCGTGGCACCACGTAGAGGGCATTGACGGCCGTCTCGATCGCGCACGGGTGCGGAAGCGGCCGGAGGGTGTGGTGCCAGAGAGACAGGGTCCGCACCGCCGTGCCCACCACCAGGCCGTTGCGCGTGTCGCCGTTGGCGTAGTGGGCCAGCTCGTGGCCGAGCAGCGCGATCCGCTCCTCAGGCGTAAGGACCTCCCACAGCGGCATGCCCAGCACCAGCAGCCGCCGGCCGCGCACACCGTACGTCCTGACGCCGGCGTTGATGCTCCCGTCCACGGCGATCGCGTGCACCCCCCGGGTGCCGACCGCCTGCGCCACCTCGTCTACCAGGGCGAAGAGCTCAGGCGCGTCGGCCCGCAACAGCACGGGCCGATCGTCGGGCAGGCGGCGAACCCTCGGAGCTAGCGCCCAGGCCAGCACCACAAGCACCAGACCCGCCACCATGCCAGGGCCACCCCAGCCCGCCACCACGCACCAGACACCGCCGACGGCGAACGCGAAAGTGACAGCGTGCACGGTCAAGGCGAGCGCAGTGGCCGTCACCGCCGAGGCGTCGCGCCGCGGGCGCGGTTCCCGTCCGCTCCGCATCTCGGCGAGCAGCTGCTCGCCGTGTCGTCGGGCCAGGGCGCGCTCAGCGCGGTCCAGCCGCCCTGTGTCCGGTCGCGGCTCCTCAGGGTCCACGTTCCAGTCGCAGGCGGCGCACCAGACGGCGAACCGGCTGTCGCCCCGGATCTCCGTGCCGCATTCCGGGCACGGCTGTGTCTTCTCTCTGGCGATATCGGGCGTCACGGTTTCCCCCTCCTCTGCGGCCCCTCCCCGAGCCGCTACCTGCTGGTACCGGGCAGATCTGATCACGCGGCGGGACCCGCGGTGAAGGCTCGGTCGTCCCAATGGACTGAACCGTGATCCCTCCGCAATCGTCCCCAGAGGCGGCGCAGCGGCCAATGACTGTGATTCGGATCATCTAGCGGACCAGAAGAGGGAACTGAGAGCCCGTCAGTTTCGTGGTGTGTACCAGGGCACCAGGCGCACGAGGAGGTCGAGGGTGTGACGGGCTGCAGTGCGGGTGGCGGTGGTGGGGGCGAAGGCTGAGGCGAGGGCGAGGGTCACGGTGATGGCGCCGAGCGCGCCGGTGACGGCGGTCAGGAGGCTCTCCAGGTGGCCGGGGTGGTGGAGAGCGCCTGCGATGGTGATGGTGAGGAGCACGGTGGTGAGGGCGATGGCCATCCGGGTGTGCGCGGGGCAAGCCGGCCGCATGCGTGGCGCCCCGCCGCAGGCGGCGCGGCGGAAACGCCACGAACACGCCCGGCGCACTACCCCAGCAGCCAGATCGGGAAGCACAGAACGTGTGTGCGGGGCACGAGGGGCAGCCAGCGCATCCGCTCATGGGCGCAGGGTGGAGGTGTACTGGCTGGCTTCGTTCATGTCGAACCCGTGAACAACTGACGACGCAACTCGGGTTCTGGCTCAGGTTGTGGAACGAGCCAGAACCCCAGTTTCGACAGCACGGAGCGGTCCGGAATCTTCGAACGACGGTGGCCTGATGACACCTGTCAGACCTCAGGCCTAAGGTGTGCCGGTGATCTTCAGAAGGAATCAGAAGGCCGCGGACCTGGCCGCCGTCATGTCAGAGCTGGAGCAGGCAGTGGCCGCTCGCGACGGTGGCCGCACCGAGCGTGCGTTCAACGCGGCGATGAGTGGTCTGCAGTCGGCGACGGGTACCGAATGCATACCGGTGGGACCCCGGTTGGCCGCGCTACTCCCTGCCTTTCCGCCCACCGGTCCGCGCCCGATGCTGGCGACGATGGCCGGCTTCTGCGTGGAACGCGGTGCCGATCCGGCGGCCTGTGCGGAGCCGGTCCTCGACGGCACCCACCGGGACCTGCTCGATGCACTGGAGTTCGCCCGCCGCTGGGCCGCCGCCGCCGGCGGTGCCGGGGACGAACTGCCAGAGGCCGACGAGAAGATCATCGACGACGCGCTGATGGCCCGGCTGGGTGGCGAGGCGCACGAGGCGTTGCGGCTGGCGCTGGCCTGGTGCTCGGTCGAGCAGTGGCAGCCCCCCGCGCTGGCCGTGCTGTGCCGCAGCACCGAGGTGCGCCGTCGGCACGCATCCGCGCTCCTCCCCGCCTGCCGTGACCTGGCGGCCCTGGAGCGGCACGACCTCAAGTGCCTGGCCTACGCGCTGGCGATCCTCGACGACGAGCCCCTGGTGGTGTTGCACCGGCCCACCGGGACCGGGTTCGAAGTGCGCATCGGCGGCATCGGGGACAACTTCCAGTTGCACACGCTGCTCGCCCACGTGCTCGTCGGCGGCGGCCACGTGCCCGGCACCGCACCGTCGGCGGACAGCGTCCGCCTGGCCACGGACCCCGAGCCCGCCCAGGGGCGCACCGACGCCGTCGCGACCGGGGCCTTCGAACTCCTCGCCCCGGACGGGGAGCGGATCTGGAACGAGGGGCTGCCCGACGACATCCCCGTTGTGGAGGGACGCCGCCTACTCGTGCTGGACGAGCCGATGTACCCGCGCAGTTGGAACGCCGACCGGTTCTTCCCGATGCTCCCGGGGACGGCCGAGCTGACCCGTGTGCTGTCCGCCGACGAGGTCCAGACCTGGTTCACCTACACCTGCTGGACGTCCTGACCCGGTCGCCCGGCGCCACCGCTGGGCGTCGGCTGCTGCCGCGGCCAGAGGGTGGGAGTCAGCGCGCGGAACCCCAGCGTCCTCCGGCCTGCGGCAGGACACTGCAGGCGTCGATCGGGCCTGGGCTGTCTGGGGCGGTGGACTGCCCCGTGCTGCGCCGGCTGGTGGGCGGGATACCGGTAGCGGAGGGGCGGCGCAGCCTCAGACTGTTCGCGCAACGGGTGCTCCCGGCGCTGGAGGATCGAGCCGGGCGATGAGCGTACGGCCGAGCCGCTGGAGTTCCTCGTCGTGTTCGACGCTTCGGAATCTGCCGCCACGCCGGTTCAGGGCCGGTTGCTCGCGGAGCAGGGGCAGGGCCGGTGCCGCGAGGGGGCCGATGCGGTTCAGGCAGGCCATGACGTGGTTGGCCGTCGCTGGGTTCTGGGCCATGGCCTGCAGCAGGGTGTCCAGGACGGCCGGTGCCTCAGCTTCGCCGCCGATCTCCCAGAGTGCGGCCGCGCAATGCACGCGAACCCATTCGTAGTCGTGCGTCAGGAGGTTCCGCAGGCGTGGCAGGGCGTCGGAGGCGGGCGGTCCTATCTCGCCGAGCAGAGCAGCCGCGTCACGGATCCGGAAGGTGATGCGGTCGTCGAGGAGGTCGAGCAGGAGCGGCATGACTTCGGCCAGGTCACCGCCGAGGGCCCACAGCGCGGCGACGGCGGCAGGTCGTACCTGCGCGTCGGTGGCGGTGGTCAGCGACCGGATCGTGTCCCGTGCGCCGGTCGCCGCCGGGCCGAATGCCCCCAGTGCCTTCAGGGCTGATCGCGTGACGCCGTATTGGTCATGGCGCACTGCGGCGCCGAGCGTGTGCACAGCCGTCGGTACCGCGGCCGGGTCGGCCAGCGCGGCCAAGGCGGAGAGGATGGCGTTGGCGCTCATCTCGGTGCGCTGCTGGGAGAGGTCGATCCGGCGCAGGTGGTCGCAGAGCCGGGGCAACAACTGGTCCGCCGCCTGCGGGAGATGCTCTACGACCTGGATCGCGCGCCAGGCGTCGACGTCGCTGTCCAGCGCGGCCAGCAGACTCGGCAGTGCGCGTGCGTCGCCGAGGCGCGCCAGGGCCCGGACGGCCTCCTGGTGGCTTCTGCGCAGCCGCGCATCCGGTGCGGCCCATACGTGAGGGCCGTGGGCCGCGCGTTGGGCGTCGATGCGCGGCGAGTGCCTCCCGAGCCGGGGCGGCGATCGGGTGGCAGGACTCCAGGACGGCCGCAGCCTCGGCGGCGACCTCCTGGTCGGCCGTGGTGAGCCGGTCGGCGACGAGCAGGAGGAGCCGGGTGTGGTCTCCGCGCCAGGTCCGGATCAGCTCCCCGCTCATACGGAGCGCGTCCAGGCGCGAGCCGGGGTCGGGGCTGCTCACCGGTGCTGTGGCGATCATCGAACTGCTCCGGGAGTAGCGACTCCTCAGCCCACGCCTGGCCAGCCACCGAGCGGACCCTGGGCTGGTCTTGGCGTCATGGTGGAACGTCCGCGACCGCGAACCCCCACCCTTTGAGGCGCACCTTGAGGAGGCTGTCGACGGGCTGACCGGCAGGGGCGGCATTGGCTTCAGGCGGGTGGTAAGGCGGTGAGAAACGGCTGGTGACGGAACTGGGGGGTGTGTGGACACCATCGACTGATCTGTGAGAACCAAACCGGTCAAGATAATCCTTGGGTGTCTGGTGCTTCTGTGTGTGCTCGGCACCGCGATCGCACTCGGAAGTGTGCTGAGCGCATCAGGCGGCGGTAGAAAGGCCGCCGCGAGCGCCTCGGCGACCGCCGACCCGGCCGAGACACAAGCGCCTGATACGCCTGGCACAGGTCCGGCGATGCGTATGGACAGTCTGGACGGCCCGGTGACGCCGCACGAGATCAAGTCGTTCACGGCACACGTCCAGACTCTCACCCCGGCCTCCGACAACATGGGCAACAACTGGGCTCAGGGCCGCAGCGGGCAAGCGGTCAAAGCCATGGGAAGGGTTTACGAGATCTCGCATGACACAGCGGTACTCGACCGGATGATCGGCTTCTGCGACGCCGTGCTCTCCGAGCGTGACGACCTCGCCTCCGGCCCGGTCGGCCGGCACACCGTGTGGACCGGCGAGGTCGCCCCCGCCTGGCCGAACGATGTCACCGCTCAGCCCATCGGCACCGGTGGCGAGCAGGGCGACCCGGTCGGTCACCTCGGCAACTGTGCCCGGCAGATCCTCCTGACGCCCGCGATCTGGCACCACCGTGTGCCGACCGGCGACCCGCACGGGTACGGCGCCACCTATCTCGACCGGGCAAAGAAGTTCGTCGCGGAAGCCGACGTCGCCGTCGACAAGCACATCCTGGCGCGGCTGCTGGACGTCTCCCGCGGCAACCGCCAGTACTTTGCGGCGGATTCGCCCTACCAGGGCGGCAAACCGGTGCCCTGGAACCAGCAGATGATGTTCGACTACGGCTTCTCCGACCTGGCGATCGACCACCAGATCCTGGGCGACGACGCTCCCCGCGTCGCCCGCTACGACCAGTTGGTCAAGGCCAGCGTGGACTGGTTCTTCTCCGCAACCCGCACGTACACCGATCCCAAGGGCAAGCCCGCCTATGACTGGGGCTACTCCCCGTCACAGGCGACCGGCGAGGACTCCAACCACGGCAGTCTGGACTGCGCCGGCCTGTACCAGCTGTACCTCACCGGCAGGTACGGCATCACCCCGGCCATGATGACCCCGCTCGCAGACATGTTCGTCGACGTGATGACCAAGGGGCCGCACAAGTACGCCGGACGCGTCGACGGAACGAACGGCCAGGGCCACGGATCCGCCACCAGCTACCTCCGTGACGGCTTCCTCCTCCTCGCCGAGTTCCGTCCCGACGCGTACCACGCGATGCTGACCGAGGCACTGCCCGGTGGCGGTACCACGAACATCGGCTCGTTCTCGGATGCCCTGGTGCTGAAGAGCCGCCGTAGCCGTCACCATTGAAACCGGTTCCGATCAGCCCGGAGAAGCCGGAGCGTAGGCGGTTCCGGATCGCTGAGGAGATCGTCGGTGTCCCTGCCGACCCGAGTCCGTCTCCGGCCTGATCGCCTGCGCGGTGCGTCACCTGGACCCCAGCAAATCCGCGGCTTCCAGAGCCAAGTAGCGCCCGCGCCAGCCGTCTTCCAGGGCAAGTTGTACTGCTCTGACTTCAGCGCACGTGACGAGGTTGCGGATGGCGTCCCGCCGAGTGGTGTAGCCGGTCGAGCGTCGTGAACGCGCGGGTGTCTGCTCGGGGCGTGCACCCGCTGTCCTTGAGTGCTCCCTGAACATGGGCAGGCCACACCGACGTGCACGCCTGCGCGATGACGCCCCGCCCCGGATGCGCCGGGGCGGGGGTTTCAGCTGTGCGGAGGCGTTAGCTGAGGGTGTTGATGACGATTTTGCCGCGGAGGTGGCCGGCGTCCAGGAGGTGGTAGGCGTCGGCCGCGTTCTCCAGCGGGAATACGGCTTCGATGGGCATGGTGATGGTCCCGTTCTCGATCAGCGGCAGTACTTCGGCCATGGCCTGGGGGATGGGAAGGATCTCGGTGGAGAAGTGCACGCCGTGTTCGGCCGCGCGCAGGTCGGCGATGGTGATGACCTTCGCGGGGTTGCCGGTCAGGTCGATCGATGCGGGCAGTACTCCGCGTCCGGATGCGTCCAGGACCGCGTCGACGCCCTGCGGGGCTGCGGCGTGCACTTGCGGGGCCAGTTCGTCGTGGTAGGAGAGGGGGATGGCGCCGAGGTGGCGCAGGTAGGCGTGGTTGGCCTGGCTCGCGGTGCCCAGGACGGTGGCGCCCTGCAGGCGGGCGAGTTGGACGGCCATCAGCCCGACGCCGCCGGCGGCGGCGTGGATCAGAAGGGTCTGCCCGGTGCGCAGGTCGAGCTGGCGCAGGGTGCGGTAGGCGGTCTCGGTGGCGACCGGCAGTGCCGCGGCCTGCTCGAAGGTGAGGGATCCGGGTTTGGCGACGATGTCGTCGGCCCGGGCCAGGGCGTGGGTGGCGATGGCGTCGAGTTCGGCGGTGCGTCCGAACACCGCTTGCCCCACGCTCCACTCGGTGACATCCGGGCCGAGCGCGTCTATCTCGCCGGCCATCTCGATCCCGAGCGGCGCGGGTGCGGCGGGAGCGGTCTGGCCGGGCGCGAACAGGCCCTGGCGCATCTTGGAGTCGCGGCCGTTGGCGCCGGCGGCGTGGATGCGGATGCGGACCTGGCCGGGGCCGGGCTCGGGCACGGGCATCTCGGCGAGTTCGAGTACTTCGGGCCCGCCGTAGCGGGAGTGTTGCAGGCGACGGGCCTTCGGGGTCGGGGTGGTCATGAGCCGGCTTCCTGTCTTGGTGTTCGGGTGGGTTTCGCGGTGTCCGGTCAGGCGGGCAGGGCGGGGTAGTCGGTGTAGCCGTGCTCGTCGCCGCCGTAGTAGGTGGCCGGGTCGGGGGTGTTGTAGGGGCCGCCGGCCGCGAGGCGGTGGGGCAGGTCTGGGTTGGCCAGGAACAGCGCGCCGAAGGCGAGGATGTCCGCGGTGCCGTCCTCGATCAGGGCGAGCGTGTCCGGGCCGGTGGGGTCGGGGTGGGTGAACGGGTTGAGGATGAACGCCGACGGCCAGTTCTTGCGCAGGTGCGCGGTGAGATCGCGGTCGGGGCCCTCCACCAGGTGCAGGTAGGCCAGGCCGAGCGGGGCCAGGCGCTCGGCCAGGTGGCTGTAGGCCTCCTGCGGGTCCGGCTCGGCGATGTCGTTGAAGGGGTTTCCCGGGGAGATCCGGAAGCCGGTGCGGTGGCCGCCGACCGCCTCGGCCACGGCTGTGGCCACCTCCACGGCGAAGCGGGCGCGGCGCTCGGTCGAACCGCCCCAGTCGTCGGTGCGCTGGTTGGTGTTCGGCGCGAGGAACTGGTGGATCAGGTATCCGTTGGCGCCGTGGAGCTCGACTCCGTCGAAGCCCGCGGCGATCGCGTTGCGCGCGGCGTCGGCGAAGTCTGCGATGGTCTGGGCGATGTCGTGTTCGGTGAGCTGTCGCGGGGTGACGAACTCGGCCATGCCCTGGCCGGTGAAGACCTGGCCGGTAGCGGCGAGCGGCGAGGGGCCCACCGGCGTCAGCGCGTCAGGAAGCAGGCTCGGGTGTCCGATGCGTCCGGTGTGCATCAGCTGCGCGAAGATCACGCCGCCTTCCCGGTGGACCGCGTCGGTCACCCGGCGCCAGGCCACGACCTGCTCGCCGGAGTGCAGGCCCGGAGTGGCCGGGTAGCCCTGGCCGACCACCGAGGGCTGAATGCCTTCGGTGACGATCAGTCCGGCGCTCGCGCGCTGGGCGTAGTAAGTGGCCGTCAGGTCGGTCACGCTCTGGCCCGGGCCGTGGGCGCGGCTGCGGGTCATCGGTGCCATGGCGATGCGGTTGGCCAGCCGGTGGCCGCCGAGCTCGATCGGGTCGAAAGCAGTAGTCATGATCGGTGTCCTTGTCGGAGGCGAGCGATTTACTTGTCCGAACAAGAGAATTGAGTCGACGCTTCCATCGCGGCATGTGATGTGCATCACGTGACTGGGATAGCATCAGCTAGAGTGGTTGGGGTGCGGCTTCCGCACCGCCGGGCATCGCAGCCACTGTGATTGTTGATCAGACAAGGAAAGGCGGCCCCGATGAGCGAGCAGCCGACGCGCCAGGCCACGACGACATCGACGGTGCCAGTGCCCGCCTCGGCCCGCACCGGGCCGATCAGCCACGCGATATTCCGCGTCGCACGGTTGCACCGAATGATCGCCGGACAGCTCCTGCGCCCCACAGGCCTGCACACCGGTCAGGAGCTCGTCATGATGCGCCTGTGGGAACTCGGTCCCCAGCGGCTCACGGACCTGGTGAACCTGCTCGACTCCGACGCCGCCACCATGACCCGCACCATCCAGCGCCTGGAGAACGCCGGCTTCGTCCGTCGCCGCCCCAACCCCGAAGACCGCCGCGCCGTACTCGTGGAACCCACGGCCGCAAGCCACGCACTGCGCCGCGAAGTCGAACGCATCTGGGCCGAACTCGAGCAGGCCGCCGTCGGAGACCTGACCACCGATCAGCAGACCGAAGCACTGGCCGTACTGCAACGCATCGAAGACAACCTCGCGCGCTCCGCAGCCGGCACCACCCAGGCATGAGGCAGCCCCGACCCACGGGCCCGACATTCGCTCGGTGGTCGGCCACGCCCACGACAACGCCCTGATGGAGTCGAACATCAACCTACCGGGCAGCCGCAAAACCCCTGGTCACAGCCGTCATCTGAGCTCTCTGCCGAACCCGGGGCGGTTCACGGGCGCCGAAGGCGCGGGGTGGGGCAGTAACGCTCGCCGGCCGTCCACTCCAGCTTGTGCGGATCCGCCCGGCCCAGCGGCCCCGGCCGGGTCGCGCGGCTGCCGGCTCCCGCTCAGACCCGGTCGAGGAGCGCGAACGGCAGGACCCGACCGAGCCAGGCCTCGGACTCGTCCAGGGACCAGCCGAGATCGTCAGTGCGGACGAAGTAGGCCGCATTGCTCAAATAGATCCAGAGCACGTCGGCGGCCTTCGCGGCGTCGAGGTCCGCACGGAGCGATCCCATCGCGGCCAGGCGGCCGGCAGCCAGGTCGAGGCCCGCTCGCAGGCTCTCGTGCGCCAGTCGCTGACTCTCACGGACGTTCGCCTCCTGCGGCGCGGCCGCCGCCACCTGTCGCATCAGATCCGACCACTGCTCGAATTTGAGCCGGGTGGCGTGAATCAGGAAGCCGATCAGATCCCCGGGCCCGTCGATCGCCTCGATCCGAGCCAGGATCTCGGGCATGTCCTCGGCGTCGACGCCGGATTCGATCAACGTGCGCAGGAGTCCGTTCTTGCCGCCGCCGACGGCGTAGACCGTCGCGGGCGCCACCCGCGCGGCGGTGGCGATGTCCTCGACCTTCGTCCCGAAATATCCCCTGCGCACGAACAGCTCACGGGCCGCGTCCAGGACCGCCCGTCGGGTCGCCTCGGCGTATTCGGCCCGCCGGCTCTTCGGAGGGGCGTCGCGGGGTGCAGGGGTCATAGCGCAACCCTAGCTGCTATCGTTCACTAGAGTCGACTCTGCTGATCACGTCATGCTTGATAAATCACTGATGACTAGATTGGATAAGCCGTGCCACACCACTCGCTCGTCGTCCTGACGGACCTCCGCGAGCTCATTGATGAGATCGCGCCCGACCAGCGGCCCCTGCCCACGCCCTGTCCGAAGCTCGACGTCGGCGCCCTGCAGGGGCATCTGCGCGGGTGGCTGGCCGTGTTCGCCGCCGCGTTCGCGGACCCGGACGGCGATGAGCGCCCCAGCCCCGATCACTACGGCGACTCCCTGAATTCCGATGAGCTGATAGCAGAGATCGAACGCGTGACGACGGCGACGCGGGAAGCGCTCGATCAGGGCCTTGAGACCAGGACGGTGAATCTCCCCGCGCTCGGCGGCGCGTTGCCCGGGACGGTCGCCCTGGACTCCCTCGCCATCGAAGTGATCGGTCACTGCTGGGACCTCAGCCGCGCCACCGGCGCGCCCTACGAGCCGGATCCGTCACTGGTGGAAGCGGTGCTGGCTTCGACGAAAAAGATGATTCTGCCCGAGTACCGCGGCCCGGGGATGCCGTTCGGCGCCGAGGTGATCGTGGCCGACGCCGCCGCCCCGCTCGATCGGTTCGTCGCCTTCCTCGGCCGCGATCCCGAGTGGACGCCATGACACCCCGACGGCCGAGGAAAATGCTGGCAGCAGGGGGCTGCCGCATCAAGATCATCCCGTGGCGGTGAAGGGGGTTGAGGAACATCCATGTCAGATCGTGCGCTAAGTGGTCGATTCCGGAAGTCCTTCGGGGGTTGATCACGCTGCCAGCGCGGCGGAGGATTCTTCCTGGTGATCGGCGGTGTGCCGGTCGAGCCTGGCCAGTAGATCGTCCAGGTCGGTGGTGGTGAACCTCCACTGGAACGGCTGTGCCGTGGCGTTGTAGCGGTCCTCGAATGCTTGGAGCCGGTTTCGGACCTCGTCGAGGTCTGTGAAGTCGTTGGGTGAGACGACCTTGCGCTGCACGATGGAGAAGAAGATCTCTATCTGGTTCAGCCAGGAGGCGTGGACGGGTGTGTGGACCATGACGGCGTTCGGGAACCGGGAGGCCAGCCGGTCGATGGCCAACCTGCCGCGGTGCGAGGAGCCGTTATCGACGATGAAGAAGACCCGGTTCGCGCTGGCGTAGGGTTCGTTGCCCATCACCTGCTCAACGAGTCTCATGAACGGCGCGATGCCTGTGTGCTGTTCGCAGCGGCCGAAGACCTCGGCCCGGTGGATGTCGTAGGCGGCCAGGTAGGCCAGGGCTCCGCCGCGCCCGTAAGTGTGGTTGACGCGCATCGAACGGGCCTGGCCCGGGGCCAGGGTGGGATGGCAGCGGCAGCGGGCCTGGATGGAGGTCTCCTCGTCCGCGGAGATGACGTACTCGCCCTCTTCGAGCGCGGTGCCATCGAAGATGCGCGCGTACAGGTCCAGGACCTGCCCAGCCGTGGCGCGGAAGTTCGGGTCGCGGATGAAGATCCAGGAACGGTGCTGCCAGGGCTTGAGTGCGTCGTCCCTGAGCCAGCGGCGCACAGTGGAGGCGGAGATCGTGTCGGTGACAGCCCGGGTGACGGCCTCGCGCGCGAGCTCGGGGCACGACCAGCGCGAGAGCGGGGCTCCGGACTCGGTGGGCAACTGGCAGGCCAGTGCTTTGACTTCGGCGATCTGCAGCGCGGTGAACGTCGGAGGCCGCCCCGACCGCTTGCGGTCGGCCAGGGCGGGCACCCGGCCGGCCGCGAATCGGCCGCGCCAGCGGCGCACGGTGTCCACGTGCAGGTGGGTTTCGGCGGCGATCCGGGCGTTGCTGCGGCCTCGTGCTGCCAGGAGCACGATCGTCGCCCGCTGGCGTGCCTGGTGCGGGGTCTTGTGGCCGTGGGCCAACTTCTTGAGCCGGTGGCGTTCGGCAGCGGTCAGTTCCAAGGGCACGGCGGAGCACACGGGCATGGAAGGAGGGCGGCCCATCTATCCATGGTGGAGAACGAAGTGGCGGGGCCGGCTTCCCACAGGGGCCGTCGGCTCGCCAGGGCCGCAGCCTGAGCATCAGACCCCGTGAACCTTTCAGGGCAGAGCCGAATTACTCGTCAGGCGTTGGCGTGAACACCGATACCACCGCAGACGGTGAGGTTGTCGCCGGTGATGTAGCTGGCGGCGTCCGAGGCGAGGAAGGCCACGGCTTCGGCGATGTCGGCGGGAGCGCCGACGCGGCCGAGCGGGACGCCTTGAGCCCAGGAGTCGATCATTTCCTGGGAGACACCCATCTTGCTGTAGGCGGGGGTGTTGATGATTCCCGGGCTGACGGCGTTGACGCGGATGCGGCGGGGGGCGAGTTCGAGCGCGAGGGACCGCATGAGGGGCAGCAGTGCGCCCTTGGCAGCTGTCATCGCGGCCCCGAGCCCTTCGGCGGCGCCCACGGTGAATACGACCGAGGCGCCCTCGTTGAGGAGCGGCAGCGCCTTTTGCAGGGTGAAGAAGTTTCCCTTGACGTTGATGTCGAACAGGGCGTCGAAGGCGACTTCGTCGGTTGATTCGATCGGGCCGGGGCGGGAGATGCCCGCGTTGAGGAAGAGCAGGTCGAGGGAGCCGAGTTGCCGACGCGCCTGGTCCATCGCCTGGTCGATGTCCGGCAGGGATCGTGCATCGGCCCGGACAGCCGTGACGTCTTCGGGAAGTCCGGTGTCGGTGACATTGCCGAGGCCGGTGACCATGACGCGGTAGCCGCGGGAGTGAAGCAGTTCGGCGGTCGCCTTGCCGATGCCGCTGGTTCCACCGGTGATCAAAGCTGTGGGTGCAGGCATGATGCGCTCCTTTGCGTACTTCTGGGCGGGGGGTGAGCAGCTCTGTCCGTGGGCAGTGGGCGGTGTCGCGCCACCGCCGCTGGCAGCGTACGACAGTCTGGCAGTGACTGCCAGACGTGATGTGACTGTCGGCCTGACAGTGCTGGGCTAGTCTGGTGGCATGAAGCAGGAAGCCAAGTCAGCGACGGGCGCACCGACCACGCTGTGGGACCGGACACGGCAGCTGGCTTCCCAGGAGATCCTGGAGACGGCGCTGCGCCTGTTCACCGAGCAGGGCTATGACGAGACGACCATCGCCCAGATCGCCCGGGAGGCCGGCGTCTCCCAGCGCACCCTCTTCCGCTACTTCGGCGCCAAGGAAGACCTTCTCGGCGGCGGCCAGGACCGGTTCGGGCAGGTCCTGATGGACACGATCAGCGAACAGCCCGCCGACGCCGGTGTCTGGGAGGCCCTGCGCGCAGGGGTTGCTGCCGTACTGGCCTTGCACGACAGCCGAGAACAGGCCCTGGAGCGGTTCCGCCTCCTGCACAACACCGCCTCGCTGCGTGCTGGTTGGCTCGAAAAGCGACTGCGGTTCCAGGAGAACCTGCTGCCGCTCATCGAGACCCGTATGGACGCAGCTACCGGCAACGAGAGTGCGAAGGCCCGCGCGGTGATCGCGACGGCGTTCGCATGCCTGGATGCCGCATCGATGACGTGGGTCACCAACGACGGCAAGGGCGAAATCATGGACCTATACGACGAGTGCATGGCTGCGGTGCGCGGCTGACCCGCAGCGGCCAACCAGCCCGGAAACCGTGGACGGAAACTGGGCACATCCGCTGCCACAGACCAGGTCCACATCCGGATCCCCCAGCTGGCGTGCAGATGGGCCACGCTGGCGTCATGCGCAACGACACCGGTGGCACGTCCGCTCCGCCACCTGGACTCCATAAGACGAGTGCTCAAGTCAACCCCCGAAGGACTTCCGGAGCCGACCACTAAGGGCTCGTAAAGAATCAACGCGGTGGTTT
>NZ_MLYN01000174.1:0-386 GCF_001866675.1 Streptomyces sp. MUSC 14 | reverse complement strand
GGGCCGCCGTGGGTTCCGGACCGTTGCGGCCCTCCCGGACTGGGCTGCGCACCCGGACCGGATGGCTTGCCCGGTCGGAGGGTGCGTCCGCCCGCGTGGGGCTTCGCCCCTGTGCCCGGGTGCCCACCGTGCCTCCAGAGCCGCCGCGCCCTTCCCGGACCGGGCAGCCCGCGCGGACCGGATGTCGTACCTGCCTCGCGGCACCCACCTCTCGTCCCCTGGCACTCGTTTCCCAGGACGCTTCCCTCCCGGCACCCACCTCTCGCCCCCCGGCACCCGCAGCCGCCTCCCGCACCCGCCCCCCGACACCCGCACTTCTCCGCCCCCACCCGCCTGGAAAACCCCCCGCACCCGCCCCCCGTGTCGACCACCATGGCCGTATGACC
>NZ_MLYN01000173.1:0-288 GCF_001866675.1 Streptomyces sp. MUSC 14 | reverse complement strand
GCTAACCGGACACAGAGACGAAGCCCCACGCAGGCAGACGACCCCTCCGACCGGGCGAGCTGCCCAATCCGGGAGGGCCGCAAACGTCCGAGGTCCACGGTGGCCACGGAGGCACTGCGAGCTAGCCGGACACAGAGGCGAAGCCCCACGCAGCCAGACGCACCCTCCGACCGGGCGAGCTGCCCAGTCCGGGAAGGCCGCAACGGTCCGGAACCCACGGCGGCCCAACAGGCACAACGACCCCGGAGGCACTGCGAGCTAACCGGACACAGAGACGAAGCCCCACGC
>NZ_MLYN01000172.1:0-304 GCF_001866675.1 Streptomyces sp. MUSC 14 | reverse complement strand
GTGCCGGGGTCCGGGGTGCCAGGAGTTCGCGGTCTGGGAGGCCGCGGTCCGGGAGTCCGGGGGGTGGGGGCCAGGAGTTCGGGGGCCGGGCACCCCGGGGTGCCCGGGGTGCCCGGGGTGCCAGGAGTTCGGGGTGCCAGGAGTTCGGGGTGCCAGGACCCCGAGGCTCGAAGACCCGCAGGACCCGGGATCCAGGAGACCGGGAGTCCGGGGACCGCGAACCCGAGACCCGAAGACCCGCAGGACCCGGGGCCCAGGAGACCGGCAGTCCCAGAGTCCGACGACCCCGACCCCCAAGACCCGA
>NZ_MLYN01000171.1:0-375 GCF_001866675.1 Streptomyces sp. MUSC 14 | reverse complement strand
TGTCGTCTTTTGGTATCAGTGGTACGAACGCGCACGTCATTCTGGAGGATGTCGTCGAGTCTCGGTCTGTTCCAGGGGCTGCGGCCGGGGTGCTTCCGTTTGTGGTGTCGGGGCGGACCGAGGACGGGTTGCGTGGGCAGGTTGAGCGTTTGCGATCGTGGGTTTCCGCGCATGCCGATGTGAACTTGGCGGATGTGGCGTGGTCCTTGGCGACGAGTCGGGCCGCGCTCGATCATCGGGCGGTTGTAGTCGCCGGTGATCGTGAGCAGTTGCTCGACGGACTGGCTGCGGGAGTTGGTGAGGCCGCGGCTCGTTCCGTTCCGGGGCGTCTGGCTTTTGTTTTTACTGGTCAGGGTGCGCAGCGTCGGGGTATGG
>NZ_MLYN01000170.1:0-212 GCF_001866675.1 Streptomyces sp. MUSC 14 | reverse complement strand
GGATGCGGGCGCGTTCCTTGCGTTCGGCGGCTAGGACGTCACGGTGGCGGGCGTTGGCGTTGCGCCAGTGCAGGTAGGCGTGCAGGGCCCGTGTCTGGACGGTGTGGTTGGAGTGGTTGGAGTTGGCGATGGTGAACTGCCGCAGCGGTCCGAAGTGGGCTTCGATCGGATTCGCCCAGGATGCATAGGTCGGGGTGAAGCACAGTTCGACC